>JACMKY010000302.1 GCA_014379925.1 Cytophagales bacterium
CAGGATGGTGGGGGCGATGTCGATGTTGGCCACCACTTCCTGGACGGTGGAGCCCGCCGGGAACAGGTCCGGGCAGTGGACAATCATCGGCACCCGCATGGATGCTTCGTAGGCGGTGCGCTTGTCGATGAGCCCGTGCTCCCCGAACTGGAATCCATTGTCGCCCATGTAGATAACCAGGGTGGATGCGAGCAAGCCCGCTTCCCGGAGGTAATCCATCACCCGGCCCACCGACTCGTCCACGCTGAGCAGCGCCTCCGCGTACTGCTTGTAATACGCCCCGATGTCCAGATCGGAGTGGTAAGGATAGTCCGTCCCGTGCCAGCTGTTCCGTTGGTTCTGCACCCACATCGGCGCATCCTGGTGGTTGGCCGGGTTCATGGTCGGGGGGGGCACGAACGCCTCGTGCTGGTAGCGACCCCGGTGCCGCTCGGCGGACACGAAATCGGCGTGCACGCCCTTGTGCGCGAGGTAAAGCATGAAGGGCTGGTCCCGCTTCCGGTTGCGCAGCCAGTCGAGGGCGTAGTCGGTGAGTTCGTCGGTGATGTATCCCCGCTGGGGCACTGGCTGTCCGTTTACGTTGAGGCCATTTCCGCTCGGCAGGTAAGTTCCCTGCCCCTTGAAGCTTACCCAGTGATCGAACCCGCGCTGGGGCTGGTCGCCCTCCCCTCCCATGTGCCATTTGCCCACCAGGGCAGTTTGGTAGCCGGCGGCTCGCAGGTACTGCGGGTAGAAGACCAGGTCGGCCGGAACGGGATTGTTGTTGTCCACCACCCGGTGCTTATGGGCGTAGAGGCCCGTCAGGATGGAGGCCCGGGAGGGCGAACAAAGCGCCGTGGTGACGAACGCATTGGGCAGGTGAACGCCCCCGCGGGCCAGCTGGTCGAGGTGGGGGGTATGGATGAAGGATTGCTGGCGGATGAACCCCAGGGCATCGTAGCGGTGATCGTCGGTGAGAATAAAGACGACGTTGCGGGGTTTGGCCCCCGGAATCCGGTTGAGCGCCGACGGGGCGGACGCCGGTCCGGATTGGGCATTCACCCGGCCGGCTGACAGCAGGCCAACCCAGGCCACGCCCAAAAGAAAGAGGTAGGCTTTTCTGAAGTGTTCGCGCATACGGGGGACAGGCATTGGTCCGTTGGATAGGCGTGAGCCGGCCGACAAGGTATACAATTCAGGATTGCCGTGCGTACAAACGGCCGTTTCCCGTGACAATAACCGACGGGGGAAACCAGTGATTTCTGCCCGAATTCGGTCCCGAACCGGAAAAAAGTTACCAGATTTTGTGTATCCTTGTCCAAGCCCAAGGTAGCGATTTAATCCAACCAGACAATGGCCGCCAAAATAACCCTCCGGGTAAACGGAAAGAAACGCACGGTTCAAGTGGATCCGGCTACCCCTTTGCTTTACGTGTTGCGCAACCAGCTGGAACTGAACGGTCCCAAATACGGCTGCGGCCTCGAACAGTGTGGTTCCTGCCTGGTGCTGCTGGATGGAAAGGCGGTACCCAGCTGCCGGATGCCGGTGGAAGCAGTGAAGGACCAGTCGGTGGTCACCCTGGAAGGACTGACCCGCAAAAACGGGGAACTGCACCCCGTACCGCGCGCCTTCGTGCAACAGCAGGCCGCCCAGTGCGGGTATTGCCTCAACGGCATGGTCATCGCGGCGGTCGCCTTGCTGGCGGAGAACCGACACCCCGACGACGATGCCATCCGCAACGGCCTGCAACGGGTACTGTGCCGCTGCGGTACGCAAGCCCGCGTGATACGGGCGGTCAGTCAGGCGGCCCAAGAAGCGCAACCCTGAATTGAAGGGAATTGAGCTAATTCGTAATTCGTAATTCATACCCTTCTCCGACGTGAAAAAGACGCGATCCGCAACCCCGGTTTCCCGCCGGGACTTTCTGAAGGGCGCCGGGTGCCTGACCATCGGGTTTCCGTTGTTGGGCGGCGAATGGCCGGCCGCGTATTTTCCGGGGGCGATGCCGGCCGCGCCCCCGGAAGATACGCTGCCGGGAAGCCTGCAAAAGCAACCCCGGATCAACGCCTGGCTGGAAATCCTGGCCGACGGCCGGGTGCGGGTTCTGACCGGCAAAATGGAGCTGGGTCAGGGAATCCGCACCGCCATTGCGCAGGTGGCCGCCGAAGAACTGGACCTGGACCTGGACCGGGTGGAGGTGCACCTGGCCGAAACCGAACGGACTCCGCACGAAGGCTATACCGCTGGCAGCGGCTCCATTGAGAACAGCGCCATGTCAGTGCGGTACGCGGCCGCCGCCGCCCGCCAGAAACTGCTGGCGCTCGCGGCGCAAAAACTGGGCCAGCCGGCCGACCAACTCACCGTCGCCGACGGAGGGGTGAGCACCCGAAACGGCAAACGGCTGACGTTCGCCGAAATCCTGGATGGCAAACAAATTGAGGATGAAGTGCGCTTGCCGGTGGCCCTCAAACCCAAGGGCAGCTACCGCTGGGTGGGCAAGGCCGTTCCCCGGCAGGATATCGAGCGGATGGTGCGCGGCGAGCCGATGTACGTGCAGGACCTGCGTTTTCCGGGAATGGTGCACGCCCGCGTGGTTCGCCCGGCCGGGTACCGGGCGCGCTTGCTGGCCTTTGACCGGGGTCCGTTGGAGAAAGAATTTCCGGGGTTGTTGAAAACGGTGGTCAACGGTGATTTTCTGGGCGTCATCGCCGCCGAAGAGTACCTGGCGGTGGAGGCCCACCGGTTCTTGAAGCAACGGGTTCGGTGGTCGGCTCCGGCGGCGTTGCCGGAGGGACAACCCCTGGCCGACTACCTCAAAAACTTGCCGGGCGAAACGCAAACCGTGCAGGAGAAGGGCACCGGCGCTCGGGAACCGTCCGGGGGGACTTCTCTGCGGGCGACGTATTTCAAGCCGTACGTGATGCACGCTTCCATTGGTCCTTCCTGCGCAGTGGCCCGGTACGAGGACGGGAAACTGCACCTGTGGTCCCACAGCCAGGGCATTTATCCCATGCGGGAATCACTGGTTAAGATGCTGGGACTGGCGGCAACGCAGATTCACGTCGTCGGGGTGCCCGGGTCGGGCTGCTACGGACACAACGGGGCGGACGATGCGGCGGCGGACGCGGCCCTGCTGGCGATGGCTTACCCCGGCAAGCACGTTCGCCTCCAGTGGTCGCGGGAAGACGAGCACGGCTGGGAACCCTACGGCAGCGCCATGCGGGTGGAAATTGAGGCGAGCCTGGACGGGGCGGGTCGAATTCACCACTGGCACGGGGAGGTTTGGACCGACTCCCACAGCACCCGTCCGGGACCGGAAGCGGCCAACTTGCTGGCTGCTCGTTACCTGGAGAAGCCCTTCCGGATGGAATCACCCGGTTACCTGGGCGGTGGCCACCGGAACGCGGACCCGTACTACGTCCTTCCTCACCTGCGCATCATCGCCCATTTTTTTGAAGGACCCCTGCGGGTTTCCTCCCTGCGCAGCCTGGGGGCCTACGCCAACGTCTTCGCCGTGGAATCTTTCATGGATGAGCTGGCGGAAAAAGCGGGGAAGGATCCCGTGGAATTCCGCCTGGCCCATTCGGAAGACGAAAGGGCCATCGCCGTGATCCGAAAGGTCCGGGAATTGATCCGGAGCCAGCCGGTGGCCGCCAACGAAGGAATCGGCTTCGCCTTTTCCCGCTACAAGAACGCGGCCACCTACTGCGCGGTAGCGGCCAAAGTGGCGGTGAATACCCAAACCGGCGACGTTCGGGTGCGACGGATGTGGGCAGCCATCGACGCCGGTGAAGTGATTAACCTCGACGGCATCATCAACCAGACGGAAGGCGGGATGATCCAGGCCGCCAGTTGGACCCTGATGGAGGAAGTGCGGTTTGATCAACAGCACGTCAGCAGCCTCGACTGGGCAACCTATCCGATTTTCCGGTTCAGCGACGTGCCGGAGGTGGAGGTAGCCGTCATCAACCGTCCGGAACAAAAACCCCTGGGCGCGGGGGAGGCGGCCCAGGGCCCCACCGCCGCCGCCATCGCCAACGCCGTCTACCGGGCGTGTGGAAAGCGCATTCGTCAACTGCCCATCCGTCCGGAAAAGATCACGGGCTGACCCGGTTGGTGGGCAATCTCAGAACCATTCACTCCCTTTTGCTACCGCATTGCCGGAACCGAAATCCTCCGCCTTCAAAGCTGCTTGGCACGGTAACCAGTTCGGATCATCCGAAAGAGGTGGAAAACAGCAAGGTAGTATTTGCTTGGCTAGTCAAATCAACCAGCCCTTGGCCAGATCGGAGTTGGACGTTACGGTTGGCTCGGGCCGGAAAAATCGGGCGGACGTGGGACACGGGTGCGGTTAAATAAAAAGTGGCGGCTGAAAATCAGCCGCCACTCTCAAAAAAACCGATTCTTGCGATCCAGTCGCTGAATGATTACGGTTTGGTGTATTCGCTGTCGGTCGCGCTGGTCGTTCCGGTGTTGGTTGTTCCGGTACGCACGTCCTTGCCTTCTATTTTCTCCACGTCTACTTCCGTGTTGCGAAGCGTTTCCCGAATGGTTTCGGTGCGCTCTTCGGTTTCCTTGCTGAGCGAAATTTCTTCCACTACGCGGGCTTCTTTGGCCACCACGGCTACTTCAGCGTGCTCAATGAGGTCAATCTGACCCTCCTGAAAGTTCTTCAGGTCCGCGTCGGTTGCCAGGCGGTCAACCGGTGTGCGCTCCACCCGCACGCGCTCCTCGCGCAAGCGTACGCTCTCCTCTACCGGACGTTCAACGATGCGGCTGCGAATGCGCGCACCACCGGTCTCAACCACCTTCTTGCCGACTTGCAGGTTCTCCTGGATGACTTTCAGAGAATCCATATCCCCGGCGGTGGTGGCGGTGTCCATCGTTCCGGTGTCCGTGGTTGCGGCGCTCATTGTTCCGGTGTTTGAGGCGTATCCGTACTGGGTAGCCTTCTCATCAACGTCTACTGCGCCGGCGTCGTCGAGAATGTCGGCGGCCGTTTTGGCTTCCTCGGACGATTGGGCGTGAACCGTCACCACCGAGCCGCTCTGGCGGGCAACGTTAGAATACCTTTTGGTTTCGTCGTTGTCGCTGCCGCCGAACAAATTACTGAAAAAACGGCCGATGCTGTCACCCGTATCCTCAACCTTGTCCTCTACCCGGGAGGCCACGCTTCCCGAATTTTCGGTCGAGGTTGCGCTCTGGGAGGATACGTCAATGTTTGCTTGCGTAAAGCCACTGTTCAGAAGTTGTTGTACCGCCTGTTGCGCTTCCGAAGCGTTGTCGAACATTCCAATTACTGTTTGTGCCATGATTGTCTTCTGGTTTTTGGTTTAGATTGAATTTAGATTGTCGTCGGGGTTCCTTACGGATTGCTCCGCGTTTGGTTGCCGAACCATTTCGGGATTTGCCGGTTCACTCACCGTGCGTTCAACTTGAATGTCCTCCCTGCGCAAGGTCAACTGCTGCGTCTCGTTCGTCTGCACGTGACGTTTGGTGACGCGCAATTCCTCGACCAGCAGGAGGCGTTTCTCGACCACTGCCACCTCGCGCAGCACGGGGATAATCGTCGTATCACCTTCGTAGCGAATCGACGGGGGCGTTTCCACGTATTGGTTCACCGCCACCCGCTCCACGTCCACTTCCTCGTGCACGAGCGAAATGTCAACCGACTCTTCGTGTTCGCTCACGCGCTTGGAGATGCGTACCCGGGCGGATTCCACCACCTTCTTGTCGATCCGGATTTGTTCCTCAATCACCCGAATGACCACCGGCTGGCTCGCCCCCTGATTAATCAACTGGTTTTCGGCCGGTTGCGGGGCAACCCCCGGCTGCTGAGAAGAATCTGCTGTATTTTCCATTGTTCCCTCCTTTACGGAACGGGAATGAATAAGTTCGATTAGGTTGGAGACGCACCGTATTTTTTGGTTCCCGCGGGCGTTTTCCCGCCCGGTTATCGTTTACGCGGGTTTTTTGCGTACGTTTTTTCCGCCTTCCAAGCTGCCGAACGGTGAGCGGGGTTGTTCAGGTGGCTATTTTTCGGCCCGGTTGTCCGGGAGGCGGGACGTGGGCATTCAATTTCGGGTAGATTTGCGCAGCAGCCATGCTTTCCCTTACTTTCGCA
>JACMKY010000033.1 GCA_014379925.1 Cytophagales bacterium
GTAAGAAGTAGGAAATACGAGGTAGGAGGTAAGAAGTAGGAAATACGAGGTAGGAGGTAAGATGATGCCTCTTACTTCCCACTGCTTACTTCCCACTTCAAATCCATCAATCCGCCAACCAACCGTGCACCACAATTACTACTTCCTCCGTCAACTCACCCCGGTCTTGTCCGACCAACTCGTTGGCACTGAACTGGCCGTCTGTTTTAGTCAGGACAAGGACGAGTTGGTGCTGGGCTTCGTCGCCGGGAAACGGGAATGCTACGTCAAGGCGGTGCTGCGGCCCGATCTGGCTTGCCTGGTCTTTCCCGAGGACTTTCAGCGCGCCCGGCGCAACAGCGTGGACCTGTTCGGGGAATTGATCGGCTTGCGGGTGCGGGAAGTAATTCAGTACCTTAACGAACGGGCGTTCTCGCTGGTTTTCGACGGGGGCTTCACGTTGCTGTTCAAGCTGCACGGCAACCGCGCCAACCTGGTTCTGTTCCGGGCCGACGACGTGGTGGCGTTGTTTCACCACCACCTGGTGGGCGACCACCACCTGCGCCTGGCCGAACTTCACCGTCCCATCGTCCAGACCTACGCGGCATTCCGGCAAGCGGGTTGCCAGGTGGCCAAGCTCTTTCCTACTTTCGGCAAACTGCCAACGCGGTACCTGCGCGAGAAGGATTTCGATTCGCTCGGGCCCGAGGCGCAGTGGTCTCTGGTCGAGGAAGTCGTTGCCCAACTGGAGCAGCCAGTCTTTTACTTAGTCCGCCTCGACGGAGAAATCAAACTTTCGCTGCTGGCCCTCGGGGAAATCGAGTCGGAAACGCGCGACCCGTGGCGGGCGGCCAACGATTTTTACCACCTCCACACCCGGCTGCATTCGCTCGAGGACGAGAAGGCCGAAGCCTTGCGCACGCTCAACAAGCGGAAAGGACAGACTGAAAACTACCTGCTCAAGAACTACGGGCGGCGGGAGGAACTAGAGAACCAGACGCGCAACGAGCAGTTGGCCCACATCCTGATGGCCAACCTGCACCAGATTCCACCCCGCAGCGAAACGGTGGAACTGCTTGACTTTTACCGCAACCAACCCGTACGCATCAAAATCAAGCCCGACCTGAGCGCCCAGCGAAACGCCGAGGTCTATTACCGGAAGGCCAAGAACGAAAAGATTGAAATAAACCGGCTCCGCCAGAATGCCACGGCCAAGGAGGAAGAACTGCAACGAATCGAGGCCCACGTCCGGGCCCTGGAACCCATGGACCGGGTGAAAGAAATAAGGAAGTACGTAAAGGAGAATGGCCTGACCAATGACAAAGCTCCGGAAACGCCGGCGGAGTTGTTCAAGCATTTCGAACACGAAGGCTTCGGGATCTGGGTGGGGAGGAACGCGAAGAACAACGATTTGCTTACCCAGAAATACGCCTTCAAGGAAGACCTCTGGCTGCACGCCCGCGACGTGAGCGGCTCGCACGTGCTCATCAAATACCAATCGGGCAAACCGTTTCCCCAAACCGTGATCGAAAAAGCCGCGCAACTGGCAGCCTGGTTTTCCAAGCGCCGCCACGAAGGCTTTTGCCCGGTCATTGTCACGCCCAAGAAATTCGTTCGCAAGCCCAAGGGCCTGCCCGAAGGTGCCGTGGTGGTGGACAAGGAAGAAGTACGGATGGTGGTGCCGGAAAATTGGGCGGGGCGGCCGTCCGCCGCCGAAAAGGAGGGGAAGGAAAACGGAGAAGACCGGAGGCCACCGAAAGGAAAGCCGCCCCGGGGACCGGAGGAAAAGCAAGCCTGAGGCGGCGTGCGTGGGCCGCCTCGTCGAGCACGGACCACCTTTCGGCAAGCCAGCAAAAAAGTACGCAACGTAGAATTGGCCCGTTTTTTAGGTTCTTGGAAGGTTTTGGTGCAACGGTTCCCGGATTGACGCTGATCATTCAATCGTGCAACGGGGCAATCAACACCACCATTCCGTCGCGCAAAGTGACGCCGGTTTCCGGGATGTCCCCGGTTTGCTCCCCGCGTTGAGCGACGCCGGGGTAGTCGATCCGGTTGTCCGTTTGCCTGCGACCGAGCCAGTCAAACCGCCGGAGTAGCAGGCGGCCCGCATTCGCCCTGCTTTTCCGCCCGGTGCATCCCAACAATTCGGCCGCAACCCAGCGTGACCAATTCCCGTAAGCAGTGCGTACGTATTAACGCTAAACCTAATGGTATGAAAAAATCACTGAAAATAGGGGCATTGGGTGCGCTGCTCACCCTCGCCGGAGCCGCCCTCTCTACCCACCAAGCGCAGGCCCAATCGCAACCGGAAAAAACCACGCGGGAAGAGCGCCGGGCGGCCCGGAAACTGGAAAAGTCGGAGGAAAAGCTGCAGGACAGCCGCCAGGAAGTGAGGGGCGACCTCAGAGGAGGGGATGTCAAAGAGGCTCGCAAAGACTACAAAGACATGCGAAGCGACAAAAAGGAAATGAAGAAGCGCAAGAAGGAACTGAAAGCGGCCGAGCGGGATTCCGCTTCTCCCCGGTAGTCCGCCGTCGGCAACCGAAAAAGGGAGCCTTCTCACCAAGAGAGGGCTCCCTTTTTCGGTTGAGCCGGTTGCCTCCGCGCCCAGATTCAGCAGTCAGTATTCCCGAAATCCCTGGTTCAAGTGCCCACGCTCGAACCAGAGCGAAAGCAGTATTTTAATCGGCTGACTACTGGGATAAGACGACCAACGAAGAAGCGACGACTGGTTTTCATGCCACCGGTCAGGTGAGGAACCGGATCCGGGTAAAAATGTAGTCCAACGGCTCCTGATTGATGACCAGCCGGTAATACGGGCTGTCGCCCATCGGCCGGGCGGGCTGGCCTTCTTCCAGCCGGGCGGACTTCACCCGTTGGTCAAAGTAATGGACCAGGGCAATTTCCCCGCGGGTGATTTCCAGGCAGGTGATGCCCCGCTTGCCGATCACGCAACCGGAATTAAACAGGCAGGGAACCAGCACGCCGTCGTTGTAAAGACTGCTGCTCAGGAGGCTCTTTTTCGGGTTCCGGTTCAACTTCGTCAGTTCCTCCTTGTAAAACCGGAGCTTCTTCCCGGTTTCCGCGTTGGCCGAGGCGGGTTCGGTGGCAAAACCCCGGGCCAGCCGTTCAATTTCGTAAAGCAGATAGTCCCGTTTGGACAAGGATTCGAACAGGGGCCGGTGGGTGTGGCCAATGAGGGAAGCGACCTTGCGGCGGCTGGAATATTCGTAGACCCGCTTCTCGATCTGGTACTGCTTCCGGCTGTCGTGGGCGACCGAATAGTTTCGGATTCCCAACGGATTGGCCACGTAGCGCAGAAAGAACCCGATGAGGGCGTTGTGTCGGGTGTAGTACAGAGAGGCCTGGTGACCGTGGAATACGAAAAGATGATTGTCCCGGTATTTCAACACCAACGCGTTCAGGTGCGGATAGGGCGAGAGGCGGTTGCTTTTCAGGATCAGGGAATAGTCGTGGTTGCCAATGATCTTCACCAAACGCTCCCGTCCGGCAAACGCGTCGAACAAGGCGTACACGCGCTGCCACCGCTGCCGGATGGGCGGGTAAGCGAAGCGCTGCAATTCTTCCACGTCCCCGTTCAGGATCAGGGTGTACCCGTGGTTAAGGTATTGGTTTTCGAGCACGTACGCAAACAAGTCGGCGTTGAACAGGAAATCGTCCCGCCCGCTGCCGTCGCCCATGTGCAGGTCGCTGAACACCACGACGCGGTCGTCTTCGGACAGGGACCGGACGGGAGATTCCCGGTAGAGTTGGTCCAGGTTCTTGGTGATGATGTCTTTTTCCAGCATACAGTCATCAATGATCAATTGTCCATGATCGGGTTCAGCATTCATAACGCATAACTCCCGGCAAGGGGGCAACCAATCCGTTCCAACTCACGTGTAACGGGTGGGCTTTTCCGCCCGATCTTATTCACCAAACCTTCTAACCCTGCATGCTTTATCCTACCAACCGTGGCCGCTTCGTCCGGCTGCCCAAACCCACTGCCCACCTGGTCCTGGCCGCTGCCCTGCTGGCAACGGCCTGCCAACCCGTGGAAGACTTCTTCAAGGAAAAGAACCAGCCGCCCGCTCCCAACCTGCCGGCCCGGATTGATTTCTACCGCGAAGGACTTTACCCGGAGGGCGTTTCCTACGACGAACCGCGGAAGCGGTTTCTGGTGGGCTCCCTTCGCCAAGGCTCCATCGGGGCCGTGTTGCCCGACGGCACTTACTTTCCCCTCGCCACCGACGAAGCGCTGATCTCCACGGTGGGGCTGGTGGTGGACAAAAACCGGGTGCTGGCCGCCGTTTCGGATCCTGGCAGCGGCGTGCGTACCAACCCGCAGACCCGCGGCCGGCTGGCCGCCCTCGGCATTTACAACGTCGTGAACGGCAACCGGATTGCTTTCGTGAACCTGGGTGCGTTGCGTCCCAACCTCCCTCACTTTGCCAACGACGTGGCCGTTGATCCCCTGGGCAACGCCTACGTGACCGACAGCTTCTCGCCCCTCATCTACCGGGTGGACCCGCAGGGAAATCCGTCCGTGCTGGTGGAGGATTCTACCTTTGCCGTCGGACCCGGCCAGTTCGGCCTCAACGGCATCGTGTATCACCCGGACGGCTACCTGATCGTGGCTTTCTCCCGGGCCGGTAAACTCTACAAGGTATCGCTGACCCGCCCGAGCACCATCCAGGAGATCAACCTGGGACTGACCCTGCCCAGCCCCGACGGCCTGCGGTTGACCAAGGACGGTAAGTTTCTGGTGGTGGTTAACAACCAGCGGGGCACGGCGCCCGGCCGGGTGCTGGCCTTCCGCGGCTCGGACAATTGGACGAGCGGGACGCTGGTCAACGAATTCACGGCCGAAGCCACCTTTCCCACCACTGCTACCCTGGTCGGCAAAGGCGTGTACGTAGTGTACGCCAAGCTGAATCAGGTGGCCGCCCAGCCGCCGGTTTCCGTCTTCACCATCCAGCAAGCCTTTCCTTCCTTGCCGTAGGACGTTGCCGGAGGAAAACCCAACCAGCGATCGGCCAAAAACAACGGCCGGTCGCTGTTTTCATTTCCTGAGCCGTCGTCCAACTCCAGGCCCATCAACGTTAGAGTAGGGGAAGCCTGTCTTATTCGATATTGTGTACGGGGTGCCGCCAGCGGGCAGTGAAGCGTCCGGCAGCAGTTGACACTGGGGAAACATTGGTAGCATTGGGGTA
>JACMKY010000303.1 GCA_014379925.1 Cytophagales bacterium
ATAAAATTTACCGTATTTTTCGCCCCGACCAACCTTGCGAAGCAACGCTGCGAACAGCAGCCCCCTGCGAAGCAACGCTGCGAAGGCAGCCCAGCGGCATACAGCCGGTGAATGAGTGGCTTCGGCGATCCGATTGTGGCGAACGGCGTTGAGGACGAGCCGCATCGGCGGTCCGAATTGTGTTTTTGTCCCGGCGGGGAACCGCTTCTTTGACTCCGCGCTGGTAATAGTCCGGTAGTTGGCGGCACCGGCCGCCCGGCTTTGACGCGGATGGCCGACGTGGCCGCTAAGTGAAAAAGGCTTTTCAGGCGTTTGCGGGCGTGCTGGCTCACCGCTGGCCTACCCCGAACAATGCCGATGCCCACGTAGTGGTGAATGTTCGTGGAAAAAAGGTAGTTTTAGGAGGAGTGAAGCAACCCTTGCCTGACTGCTCGATACCAACGGGCCTGAGGTCCCACATTTCTATCGCACCGGCGACCCGGTCGAGCCTTGGCAAGTAAAGACAGAGTGGGTCCTAAATCGGCCGGCACGGGCCGCCCCGCACAGGCCGCTAACCTTCCGAAGCAACGCGGCGTGCCTTCGTTTACGAACGCTGCGACAGCAGCCCGGCCGCCCAGTGAAGGTGGCAGCAAACACCAATCAATTCGCCTTGAAAGCCCGATTATATTTGAAAGCCATTCAAGCCGCTTTCCGAGAACTCTACTCACTTAAAGCAAATGCTGCGTAAAATCAGTTAAGTAAGCTTGCAAGGTGGGCATCCGCCGGTAGTTTTCCAATTTGGTGCCCAGGTCGTGCGTTTGAGTGGATTTTGACAGCACTTCCACCACCAGCGAAGGGTATCTCACGAGCCGGTTGTCGGCCATATCCCGGGGATCGCACGTAAGGATGGCAGCCGGGTAGACGTAGTAGCCGCCGGGTACTGCCTCCAGTTTCACGTTTTCGTTGTATGATTCACACCCTTTGTCCAGCAAGCCGTCCAGCAGGGTGCCCGCGTTCTTTATCAGGCGGTTGCGCTGCTTGGTACCACCCGCCATCGCCGTGGGGTGCGGCTCATCGATGGCAAATGTCTCCCCGAAATAGTATTCATAAAGAACCTGACCCGAAACTTCCAGGGTTTGGTATTCTTCGAATGAATACCGTTTAGAAAGATCGCTGGCTTGGCTCATCAGGTTGGGGATGCAGACGTAAATGTGTTCAAAAAGGCCAAGCCGGCAACCACCTCAAACCTTGGAAGAACATCAATCAAATACCGCTTACCCTAACCAACGCTCCATGAAAACCTTTCACTTGACCTTCATCCTTCTCTTCCTGGCCATCCTGTCTGCCTTGGCCCAGCAGCCCACGCCGGGCGATGCCAAACCCCTGCGCGTGGGCATCGCGGGCCTCACCCACGACCACGTCCACGGCCTGCTGCGACGGGCGCAACAGGGCGACATCGAAATCGTGGGCATTGCCGAACCCAACCGGGACCTGGCCACGCGCCGCCTGAAGCAGTACCAGCTGCCCGAAAGCCTGTGGTTTCCCACCCTGGCGGCCATGATCGAAAAAACGAAGCCCGAAGCAGTGTGCGCCTTCAACAGCATCTACGAGCACCGGCAGGTAGTGGAGTACTGCGCCCCCCGCAAAATTCACGTGATGGTTGAGAAGCCGCTGGCCGTGAACCTGGAACACGCGCGGGCGATGGAAAAACTGGCCAAGGACAATAACATCCACCTGCTCACCAACTACGAAACCACCTGGTATCCCACCCACCACCAGCTCTACGCGATGGTGCACGGCCAGCAAGCCGTCGGCGACATCCGCAAGGTGGTGGTGCACGACGGGCACCGGGGGCCGAAAGAAATCGGTTGCAGCCCCGAGTTTCTGGCCTGGCTCACCGACCCGAAACTCAACGGCGGCGGGGCCATCATCGACTTCGGGTGCTACGGCGCGAACCTGATGACCTGGCTGATGCGCGGGGAACGACCGCTGTCCGTCACCGCCGTCGCGCAGACCATCAAGCCGGACGTTTACCCCAAGGTGGACGACGAGGCAACCATTCTTCTCACCTACCCCAAAGCCCAGGCAGTGATCCAGGCCTCGTGGAACTGGCCGGCCAGCCGCAAGGATATGGAAGTCTACGGACAGACGGGCTACGTTTTTGCCGACAACGGTTCGCAGCTCCGGTACCGCAAAAACGAGAAGGCCACCGAGGAAAAAATGACCGCCACGCCATTGTCCGCCCCGCAGAACGACCCGTTCGCCTACTTCGCCGCCGTGGTGAGGGGCAAGGTCCCAGCCGTGGACGACTTGTCGTCGCTGAAGGTGAACATGGTGGTGGTGGAAATCCTGGACGCCGCCGTGCAGTCAGCCAAGCAGGGAAGGACGGTAACGTTGAAGCCAGCCGTCAGCCATTAGCCCGCGCAATGGCCAACGGCTGACCGCTAGCGCGGGTACAAGGTCCGCACCGCTTTCGTGTCGCCGCCGGTAAATCCATTCCACGCCAACACCGAGGCTTTCATCACCGAATTCGGGTCGGAAGACGGGGTGCCGGAGATGAATACGCCCCAGGTCTGGTTGGTGTGGGCGAGCCCGAAAGTATGGCCCATCTCGTGGGTCATGGCGAATATCTTTTTACTGTCAATCAAGGAGTTGTATTTTGTGTTGATGGTAATTTCGTCGCCCGGCTTGCCGTCGGAGAGGGGCAGGTACGCCTGGGCGATCCAGTTGGCATCGGCGTAGTCAGTTCTCACCACTACGTCGGCCTGGCTCCGGTTGGTGGTTTCCCGGAGAAACAACTTCGTATCGTTGATGGCGTTCCAGTTGTCGATGCCCAGCCGGGTAGCCCTTTTCCAGGACGAAGGCACGTTCGATTCGAAGTAGTAGTCGATGTTGGTCACGTAGGCGTTGGCCACCAGGTAGTCCCACCGCCACTGCTCGGTTCGGCCTCCCCGGGCGCTTTTCAGGCGCCGCCGGACATCCGCCTCCGCGACCAGGATGTCCTCGTCGATCACGAAGGTTTGCTTTTCGGCGTCGTAGGCAATCGCCTCGGCGGCAAAGCCGGTGGTGGCGACCAGGTAATCGGTCAAGGTGATGGCTTCGGGCTTTTCCTCCGTTGCCGGAACCACTTCCCGCTCCTGGCAGGACGAGAAACCTACGCAAAGCGCAACGGCCAGCATCCCGGACCGGGTCGGGTGGCCGAAAATTGAATTCATTTTTTTCATGAAACGGTGGGTTGGGGGGTTTACAGTGGACAAGATTGCGCATAAACCGCCGCAAATTCATCGATCAATAGAAATTATTTTTCCTGGAAGCCAGCCCGGCGGGGCGCTCGTGCCCGAAAGGGGCGCGAATGGGCCGATTCTCTCGGGTGGGGGCGTTACCAGGGGTAAAGATAAGCGCTGGAGTACGGCGTTTTGAGGGACCGTTCGAATCCCAGGATAGCAACTAAATTGCTGATTTTTAGACCGCAACTACTAAACACAAATACGATGGACTTGAAGTTAAAAGGAAAGACCGCGTTTATCAGCGGCTCCACGGCCGGAATTGGCTTTGCTACGGCAAAGCTGCTGCTGCAGGAAGAAGCAACGGTGGTCATCAACGGGCGAACCAGGCCGCGGGTAGACCAAGCCCTGGATGAATTGAAGCAGCACGTACCCGGCGCAAAAGTAACCGGGGTTGCCGCCGATTTCTCAAAGGTAAACGAGGTACAAACGCTGCTGGACCAGGTTCCCGAGGTGGACATCCTCATCAACAACGTCGCCGTCTTCGAGCCGAAAGAGTTCGTTGCCATCACCGACCAGGATTGGCAACGTTTCTTTGAAGTCAATGTACTGAGCGGCATTCGTTTGTCGAGGCACTATTTTCCCGCGCTTCTGAAAAAGAACTGGGGCCGAATCATTTTCATTGCCAGCGAATCGGCCATCAACATCCCCGCAGAAATGATTCACTACGGAATGACCAAAACCGCGCAACTGGCGGTAGCCCGGGGCTTGGCTGAACTCACCAAGGGAACCCAGGTGACGGTAAATTCCGTGCTGCCTGGCCCAACCAGCAGCGAAGGCGTGGCCGGCTTTATCGATAACCTGGCCAGACAACAGCGTAAAACCCGGGAGGAGATGGAGGAAGATTTCTTCAAAACGGCCCGACCTACCTCCCTAATCCAGCGGTTTTCCACTACCGAAGAAGTAGCCAACCTAATCGTTTACGTGTGCAGTCCTTTGTCATCGGCCACCAACGGGGCCGCGTTGCGGGTGGATGGCGGGGTTGTTAAGTCAATCATCTGACTAATCAAGGATTCCATCTCTTTCAGGGATGGAATCTTTTTGGCTTTGCGGAAAGGCGGGAAAAAACCAAACGGTCCGGTAGCAATTGCTTTATTTCGGAATCCCGATGGGTTGATTGAGGGAACCGCCGCTTACCTTATAAATCCTGCCGTCCGCTTTCGTATACAGGTACAATTCATTTTCCAGTCCTACGCCAAACCGAAGGTCCGTCTTCTTGCTGCCACAAGCTTCCTGAAACGTGGTTGTTTTTCCGGCAATTCGGATGTCCAATTCCTCAATCAAGGCTTGCTGACCGGGTTTCAACCGGGTGCTTTCCGCGCAGAACACGCGCCCGCTCACGATGTCGCCAAAAATGTATTTGCCTTTCAGCAAAGGAACGGTTGTGCCGGAGTAAACAAATCCACCCGAGATGGCCTTGCCCTCCCCGTGGTCATACTGGGCCACCGGATAAGTGTACGCCAAGGCCGAGTCGTTTTCGGGAAGCGCGTAGACGCGATCCATTTTGCCCCGGTGGTTCATCCGAAAAGTGCCTTCCCGTTCGGGCCAACCGTAATCGGCACCGGCCACGCCCACGTTTAATTCTTCCGCGTTGGCGTGACCAATGTCCGCGATCAGCATGGTCCCGTCGGGGGCCCAGCCGATGCGGTTCGGGTTGCGAAATCCCCGGCAAAAAATCTCTCCCAACATAGCCGGGTCTTTGTCCTTGGCAAAAGGATTGACGGCGGGAATGCCGTACCGCCCGTTTTGACTGTTGGTTCCCCGGGGGTCAATCCGCAATACCGTACCCCATACCCGACTCCGGTCGTGGCAGAGGAAGTGGTAGCCATTTTCGGTTGCCCCGCCGTCGCCCACGCCGACGTATAACAAACCATACTCCGGGGTGCCGGGCTTGGCCAAGGGGTTAAAGGTTATTTCCTGGACCCCGTGAATGGGGGAAACCACGTTCACCCGCAGCATTTCCCGGCCGGTTCCCGAAAATACCATCGCCGCCGGGTCCTTCATCTTCCATTCGGTCAGCACCCATTGCAGGGTTACCTTGATCGAATCGGCGTACGCAAAATCCGCGGGTGCCGCGTTGGCGGCCTCGGTGTGGGTAGTGTAAAACAGTCCGTTTTTGTAAAAACCCGGGTGAAAAGCGTAGCTGCCGAAGCCGGTGGCCAAACCCGGGGCGTGGATGAAACCGGGGCGCTCGTTGCGCATGTCCATGAAGACCCGCAGCTTGTTGTCCACCAGTTCGTACAGGCTACCCCGCAGGTCCTCGATAAATACCCGATCCTTTTTTCCCGGTAGTACCAACATTTTGTTGATGCGGGCCAAGGGCACCTTTTCGGCACTGGCCGGCGCCTGGGTGATCTCTTCCAGGCTGAGCACCAAGCCGGATTGGGTTATTTTAGCCGGAATCGGATCCGGGAGGTAAGCCTCCTGGTTTTCGTCCCGGGTAGCGACGGGGCGGCTCTGGTTGGCGTGGATATAGGCCAGAACGGCTTGCAGGTCGGCATCCGAGAGCGCCGGAAAAGGGGGCATGTATTGGTTGTAAGCCTCAAAAAGCCGGACTGCCCGCTCATCGCCACTTTGAATCACTTCGGGTGCGTTGCGGATGAATCTCCCCAACCATGCCGAAGAAACCTCGGAAGTTACCGCTCCCAAACCCGGTCCGATTCCCTTCTGCCGGAAATTATGACAGGCCGAGCAGTTGTTCTCGAACAATTGCTGTCCTTTGGCGATAATCGGTCCGTCGGTGGCATAAACGTTTTCAACGCCTCCGTTTGGTTCATCCGCTGGCGGTGCTTGGGTAGTACCCCGCACTGGTTGATCGGTACCCGGTACTTGGCTACCGGCTTGCTTTCCGCTGACGCAGGCGTAAAGTCCGGCCAGGCTGGCCAGAAAAAAGACCCAAATGGGCAGCCTTCTTTTACGGGCATTGTAACTGGATGGGAGCCGTTTTAGGGTAAGCATGGCTATCTGCAAACAACTATTACCAAGCTGAGAGAAAAGAAGCTATTTTTTTAACTCTTTAGCTACTTGCTCCACGTAATCTACCGTGACGTCAAGTATTTCGGCTATTTTTTCAGTACTTAATATTTTGTCTTTTAACATTTTAACGATTATTTCTCTGTTTCGGGTTTCTTTACCTTGTTGGTAAAGGTAGTCTTCGGTGATATTATAAGTGATTCCCATATCTTCAAATCATATCCAATTGAGAACCGGTACACGAATGGTCCCGGACCAACGCAATGCACCCCAAATTGATCGGTCTGATCACCGTTTCAACTCCTCCCGCAGGAACTGGGCAGTGTAACTGCGTTTACTCTTGGCAACTTTTTCGGGCGTGCCTTCCGCCACGATTTC
>JACMKY010000304.1 GCA_014379925.1 Cytophagales bacterium
GGACGACCGCTGACCTGAAGGAGCGGCAAGCCGAGTACGAGCGACGCTACGGACGATATGCAGGCCTACCACAACCCGAACTGACGGCGACCAAACTGCGAATTGAAATCTATCCCGACCAGCGGGCGGTGGAGATCCGCGGGTCCCACCGTTTGATAAACCTAAACTCCCTGCCGATCGACTCGATCCACGTGGCCACTGCGTTGGGTGTGGAGACGCGAGTACTAAGCTTCGACCGAACGGCCAGGCTAGCGGTCGACGACGACGAATATGGCTACCGTATCTACGCCCTGGATAGACCACTCGAACCCGGCGATACGCTGCAACTCAACTTCGAAGTGCGTGTCGAGCGCCGTGGCTTTAGCAACCGCGGGGTTGACCCGGCGTTGGCAGAGAACGGGAGCTACTTCACCAGTGAGACTTGGTTCCCATTCGTCGGCTATCAGCGACGTCGTGAACTCATCAGTGGTGCAGACCGGCGGACGCATGGGCTTGAACCGCGCCCGGTGATTGCCTCGCTCTACGACACCGAAGGGCACGCGCCCGCGTCGCGCGGCGGGGGCATCGCGTTCGAGGCGGTGATGGGGACGAACAAGGACCAGGTCGCCGTCGCGCCGGGAGCCTTACGACGGACGTGGACCAAAGGCGGCCGAAGCTACTTTCACTATTCTACCGATGCCCCAATCGGGGGCGAGTGGGCCTTTTTCTCTGCCGACTACGCAGTGCACGAAGGACAGTGGAATAATCCCGACGGGTCAGGGCAAGTTGTCGCGATCCGGATTTACCATCACCCGAAACACACCGCGCACCTGAACCGCGTGGCGCGAAGTGCGCAGGCCTCACTCGATTACTACACGGAGCAATTTGGTCCTTATCCGTACGGCCATATCAGCCTGGTCGAGCATCCCGGTGGCTCTGGCACCGGGGGGCACGCCGATGCCAGTATGATCTCCTATGGACAGGGCTTCGCGTACTGGATTCCGAAGGACGATCCGGGCAGCCTCGATTTCCCCTACTTCGTGATGGCGCATGAGATAGCGCACCAGTGGACTCTCCCCTATGCACTTGTCGAGGGCTTGTCATTTCTTAGCGAGGGGCTCGCAACGTACGCTGCGATACAGGTAGTAAAAGCGTCACGCGGTGAGGAGCAGCTTCGGCGCCTTATGTACCAACTGCGGGAACACCATCCCTTCGCGCCGATACGCCGTGGTGAGCCCTTGCTCCGGGCACTTGATCGTTACCTCGCCTATCGCAGGGGTCCCTTCGCGATGTACGCCTTGAGCGAGTACATCGGTCCTAATCGGGTGAATGATGCACTTCGGCGATTAATTAAAAAGCACGATTTACCCGATGCTCCCCCTGCGACAACGCTCGATCTGTATCGCGAGCTGCAGGCTGTCACACCGGACTCGCTAAAGTACCTGCTGCACGATCTGTTTGAGGTAAATACGTACTGGGAGCTCAAGACGGAGCGCGCTACGGCGAAGCAGACCGATGCCGGCACCTGGGAAGTCACCCTCGATGTGCGGGCGCGTAAAACAGTGTACGACAGCGCGGGCGTTGTGACGGAGCCGCCGATGGATGAGTGGGTGCAGATTGGGGTGTTCGCCCACGCCAAGAATGGCGACGAACTGAGCGAACCGCTCCACGTGCAAATGCACCGCATCCGCTCCGGCGAGCAGACGATCACGGTGCCGGTGCCGGGCAAGCCTGCTCGGGCAGGCATTGATCCGTACCGCTTGCTCGATTGGGAGGAGGGCCGTGGTGATAACATCGAGGACGTCAAAATTGAGTGATGTAACTAGTCAATGTGGGTAACTTGAAGTCAACAATTGTGAGCACACCGGCCGATTCGTTTTATAACAAATTCTCCTTGTTTTATCTTTTGGTTGATGTTTTCCTGAGACCTCAAAAGAATGTGCTATTCAATGAAGTCAACAAGTTGCCCGATGGCAATAGACTTGTTGTTTGTTGACGGTCAATGCATTAACCAGATAACAATCGGTTTCAGGGGCGGTTGAGTTAACTTGTAATTCCAGAGTGCGGCGCACGTTTCGGTGAGCTGATCAATAAAGGGAATCGATTTCAAGTGAATCGTTTGGCTAATAATACTTTCATTCCACCGATTGCGTCGGTCGGCACGGTCGGACGGCCGATGCCGCCGCCCTTCGTTTACGAACGCTGCGAAAGCAGCCAGGTGCCGATGCGGTTCAACGGCGATACGCATTTGACTTATGCGTTTGTTAAAGCATTTCTTCAACTCCAGCAAATCGGCTCCAGCAGGTAACTTATCGTGCGCCTTCTTTTTGATCGGAATAAATACGTTTGTTATCGAATAATCTTTTTCTAAACCTTCCGAAGGAACGCTGCGAACAGCAGCCCAGAGATAGCCCAAATCCACTAGCACGCTTCTTCCTTCAAACCACTGCGAGCAAGGATCAAATTCTTTTTTCAACAGACCGTAGTCATGGTGGCGACCGAAAGCGGTTTTCCCCAAATACAGAATCCACTTGGAAGCGTTGCTAATCACGGTATTCTTTAGGCGATGAGCTTTTTTTTTCCACTGTACCGCTCTTTCTGATCTTTTTGTTTACTAGGACATTGTACAGGTATTTCGACGGTCCGCCGCGCGGTGGCATCGATCAACAAGTCCTTCCCCTTTCGGAAGTACTGTTCAAATTCGGCTACCGTTTTGAAATCCCTTTTAGGAACCACGCCTAGCTGCCGCAAGGCCAGTTTCAAAATAGCTAAACTGCTTTCAAAATTACGCTTGGCTACGGAAGCATCCGTACCATAAATACAGCCTAGTACATCATAAGTCAAAGCGTTCTTAAGCTGGAATAAAACAAAGAAAAGCATTTCTTCGTGGGTAGATAAAACCGCGCGGGCAGAGAGGTTTTCTAATTTCTTTTTGAGAGCCATTTCGTGTTTTTGCTCGTAGCTTTGAGCAAATACTTCCTTCAAATTTTGGAAGGCAGTCAGAGAGAGACCGGTCGTGGCGCGCATTTGCCGGTCGCTGCGTACGTTGGCGTAAAGCATAGAAGAAGGCGTTTTCAGCTACAAAGATAGACACGAACGCATTATTTCAAAAGTCTGACTGTAAGCTTTTTAACAGACAACAAGTCTATTATAAGGGTAAGCAGCCAATTGACGTACTCGTTCGGGCTGCTCAAAGTAAGTCTTCAAGACTCTTTCCACACACTCTTGGGCTGCCAGTAAGGTCTGGAACACCCGGGACTTCATTTGACGGCGAAGTTTCTGGAAGAAGCGTTCGACGGGGTTCAACTCCGGGCAAGCCGTTGGCAGATGCAGCAAGGTTAGAGGTAGGACTGGTCAGTGGGGTAGTAGTACGTGGTACTCAAATCGGTCTCAGAATTTATTTCACGATCATCAACCGTTTGCTTTCTATAAAAGACGAGGTTTGCAGGGTATATAGGTAGACACCGGCGGGCCGCCCACCCGCGTCAAACACCACGGTGTGTTCACCCGCCTCCCGGTGCCCGTTGACCAGCGTGGCCACTTCCTGGCCCAGCAGGTTAGTGACCCAAAGTCGGACCGAGCCCGCCTCAGCCAGGCGGTATCCGATGGTGGTGGCCCCGAAGGGATTGGGAGAGGCGGTCAGTAGCGCGCTGGTCGGCTTTTCCCCGGCAGCGGCCGGGTTGGATTCCGTAACCGGCTCCGAATCCGGCTCCTGGGCGGATAAACGGGCGGGAGCAGTGCAGGGAACGATGTTGAACGCCACCGTAGCCCCGGCCCGCACTTCGAAACCGGGGGTTAGCGTGATTTCACTGTTGGCGTTGAAGACGAAGTCGGCTCCCGGAAATACTACCAACTGTGGCTCGTTGGCTGCATTTAAGCTACCGGCCGTAATCCGGTTAGCCGAACGGATGACAATGCGGTTTTGCGGTTGGTAGTCGCGGGCCGGGAAGTACCGGCCAGTCAGATTCAGGTCCGGGTAGCAATTGATTTGCCGACCGGGCACGCCGAAGATGAGGCGGTTGTCGGGGTTGAGGGCGCTCCGCACGGCCCCCGAACGATTCCAGAACGTGCTCAGCCGACCGTGAAAAACTGCCGCCGGGAACTCACAGGTGCCTGCCCCCCCGCTCAGGGCCCCGATGATGCGGGCGTTGCTGTTGAAGAGCGGGGAGCCGGAAAAGCCCTGCTCGATGGCCCCGTCGTTCCAGAACGCCGTCAACCAGAAGGGGGACTCGGTATAGGAGCAGATCGTTTCGGTACGCATCCGAATGCCGAACAGCCGTACGAAGCCGTCCACCACTTTGGTGACCACGTGGCAACCATAGTTGGTTTGCGTCGTGGTGGAAAAGGTCTGGGATATCTTCTTGATGTCAGTCTCCGGGTGATGGATGGCGTAATTGGGTAACTGCGTGCCTTGTCCGTAGGCAACGCTCCAACCGGCGAAGTAGGGGTTGAAGTGCGGCGGAATGGGGTCCAGGATTTCGATCATGGCCATATCACCCAAGCCCATCTCATCTACCAGGCGAACCCGGCTCTGATGTTCATAGCGCACATCAAAGGCATCACCAACCCGGGTGTTGCCAATAAAAAAATTTCCTCGATTGTCGTGAGGAACGCTGCTTGCCAGACAATCGGGGCTCTGGTAGTTGAAGATGAACCGCCACTGTATATTGAAGTTCCCGCCATCGATACAATGTTTGGCCGTGAGAAGATATTGCCGTAGACGATCCTGGGGTACATCCTGGTTGATCAGGGCACCGGTGCAACTGGCCTCTTGATTGAGTGCCCGGGAAAAGAGCACCACGGCCCGTTTTGAGTTGTCTAAGGCGGGCGGCCAGCGGTCGCAATGGACGTTGTTCTCGACAAGACATTCCCCCGAATCGAGGTAGTCCTGGGCCCATCCAACCTCGGGCAATAGCCACCCGTGGAGCAGATAAAGCAAAAGGAAGCGTCTAGTCTTTTTCATGGCAGCGTATTTATTGGTGGTGATAGGTGATAAGGTTGTACACCGATCCGCCCCCTTCCCGGCGGACAAGGCCCACCTGACGGGCCCAATAGAAGACTATCCCGGGTCGTAGGGAGGAACTTTCGAGTCGAACCACCTGGCGATAGACTGTTCCCTTCACAGTCAGTTCTTCCCGCACGGAAAGACCTGGTAAAGACACCACGAACCTTCCGTCCCGGATTTGAAAAGACCCGTAAGAGCCGCCGGTTGCCGCTCCAACGGAGGCACCCGTATCATTTCCGTAGCCATTGGCCCTGACACGGATTCCAGCGCGCTCATCGGTGGTATCGCTCACCAGTCGATAGTATATACCCTCCCCGTACTCGCACCCGCCCTCTCCGAAGTCGCTATAGTTTCTGGCGTAATCCACCAGGAAGAGGGTATCGCGGCGGGCGGTGAGGGAGTCTTCGTAGACCCAGTAGCTGCCGTTGCCGTAGGCGGCAAAGTAGGCGGTGAAGGCCGAATCGACGGGAGCCAGGTAGTTGCGTTTGCGTTCCGGGCAGGGCCGGTGGCAAGCCGCCAGCCCGACGGCCAGCGTGACCAGCCGCCAGACGGAATGGAAGAGGTTTCTCATTGCCGAGGTCAGTAGAAGCGAATGGAGTTGAAGAACCGGTTGCGGTGGGCCGACAAACTCGCATCGAAAGCCGGCTGGGCCGTGGCCGTAAACAAGTAGAGCCGGTGGTTGAACCACACGAACCGGTTGTAGGTGCGCAACTGGACGTTGTCCTCGTTGAGGTAGAGTACCTGCACTTCTTTGCAGCGGATGGAACCGTTGTAGACCAGGTTTTGCTGGCTGACCAGTTGCCCGCCCGTGCCGGCCAGAAATGAATCCACGTAAGTGGCCATTGTGTCGGTGGGCGGGGTGACGGGGAAGTTTTCCACGTGCGCACCCGTCGTGGTCAGGTAGTGCATCTCCAGGGTAACGCTGTCGAAGTGGAGCACTGAGTAAAGGGAAAGGTTGAGCGTGTCGTAGTGGGCGTAGGTGCCGGGCAAATCAAAGCTTACCCGTCCGGCCGAGTGATTGATGGTCTGCCAGTTCTGGGTCTGGTAGGTAACCTGGGCC
>JACMKY010000305.1 GCA_014379925.1 Cytophagales bacterium
CGGACGGAATCGGCTAAAATTACAATTATGATTCGAATAAAAAGGGTGGATAAACAAAAAACGGGGGGAGTTCCCCGATTACCCCGGTGATCGACCAGGGTCGGGACGAAAAAACGAAAGGCGGGTGGGTTGCTTTTTTAAAGGGAAGGGAATGTCCAACCGCAGCGGCGGACCGCAAGGAACTCCGAATCGCGCCGCATCCGCGGACGGCGGCGAACCGGTCGAAGTAAAAAAACAATTCTATCCTTCGACATTGGACATTCATTTCTCCTGGTCCAGGAGGGCCCGGTTGATCCGTTTGGCAAGGGTGGGGCCCTCGTACACGAAACCCGTGTAGAGTTGCACCAGGCTGGCCCCCGCCGCCAGTTTGTCGAGCGCATCCCGGGGCGAGAGAATGCCCCCCACGCCAATGATGGGAAACGCCCCGTTGGATTGCCGGTGCAGGTAGCGGATGACTTCCGTGGCGCGGGCGGCCAGTGGCCGCCCGCTAAGACCGCCCGCGCCGATGGCCGTCACCTCGTCCGTCCCGGTTTCGAGGGCGTTTCGGTCCACCGTGGTGTTGGTGGCGATGACGCCCGCGATGCGGGTGGCCAGCACAATGTCGATGATGTCGTCCAGTTGTCCGTTCGTGAGGTCGGGGGCGATCTTGAGCAGAACGGGCTTGGGATGCGGCTTGGTTTGGTTACGCGCCTGGATGGCAGCCAGTAGTTGGCGCAAGGGTTCTTTTTCCTGCAAGGCCCGCAGGTTGGGGGTATTGGGCGAACTCACGTTGACGGCAAAGTAGTCGACCACCTCGTAAAGGGCGTCGAAGCTGGCCAGGTAGTCGGCAACGGCTTCGTCGTTGGGCGTGGCTTTGTTCTTGCCGATGTTGCCCCCGATCACGATGTCGGATTGCCGGCCGGCCAGCTTTTTCACCGCGGCCGCCGTACCCCGGTTGTTGAACCCCAGGCGGTTGATGAGGGCCTGGTCTTTTCGGAGCCGGAACAAGCGGGGTTTGTCGTTGCCGGGTTGCGGGCGGGGGGTGAGCGTGCCGATCTCCACGAAGCCGAACCCCATGGCGGCCAGCTCATCCGTCAGTTCGGCGTTCTTGTCGAAGCCGGCGGCGATGCCCACGGGGTTCCTGAATTTGAGCCCGAACACTTCCCGCTCCAGACGCGGGTCTTCCAGCAGGCAGGCTCTTCGGAAAAGGGCGGGGACGAACGGAATTTTGAACAGAAACCCAACCAAAGCAAACACCCCGTGGTGAACCCGCTCGGCATCGAATCGGAACAGCAAAGGACGGATCAGCCGTTTGTACATGCCGCAAAGGTAGCCCTTGATGCCGGATTCAGGGAGAAATAAAAATCCCGATCGCCAAAGGCAACCGGGATTCCAGTCCTAACCTAAACCTATCTAACCTTTACTCCAATTGATCTTTCAAAAGCTTACCGGAGCTCGATCTGCGATTGGCCCGTCAGTTTGCCGTCGCTGTACACCTCCACCCGGTAGGTTCCTTTGGTATATGTTTCCGTCTCATCCCAGTTGAAGAAAATCTTGCCTCCTTCGGCGGGATAATTCACTTCCTTGTTCCGCGTAAAAGTACTTTCCCGGCCTTCGGGCTGAATGGTAAACTGGTTGGCATTGTCGCCCAGGATGTCCCCGGCCGGCGCATACACCACCACGTGGAGGTTGTGGATACCGGCGGCGGCCAATTTATTTTCGGCCAGTTCGAAGCTGACGGCCAGCCGGTTGGTGTGCTTGGCCCGGTCCGTGAACTCGTACTTGTCCTTCTTGCCGCGTCTCATCGACTCCAACTTGATGGTGTGGGCCTTCAGATCCGAGGCGGAGATGATGCGGTCGTTGAGGCTCTTCCTGCTGGCCCGCAACGCCACCAGGGAGTCTTTCA
>JACMKY010000306.1 GCA_014379925.1 Cytophagales bacterium
AAAGGCAGGAAATCGCCCAGGAGGATGTCGACGCCGACCGCTTCGTATTCCTGAATGCGCCGGGCAATCTGCTCGGCAGTTCCGATGAGGCGGGGTTTGAAGCCGTCGTTGTACTGCACCAGGTCCTCAAAGTTCGAAATAGCTGGAAATGCTATTCACTGCCGTATTTACCGGTAATTCGGAATATGGAGTCCTAAAATAATGTTTCTGCTGCCAACCCACATCCCTTCGCGCTTGGTGAGGTGAAGAATACCGGAGCCGCCGCGGTTTTCGAGTTTGGCGCGCTCCTGCCGGGTTAGAAGCGGGTCATCGTCGAACAAAAAATCTTCGATATAATACTCGTTCTTGTTGGGTTCTTTCACGGACGGATGAATGTGCGCCGGAATCACATCGTTCGGATACGGCGCAGGCTTAATCGTCGTAAACTGGTACTCGCCGCGCTCGTTGGTCTTGAGCCACCCGCGTAAATGCCCGTGGGTGCGCGGGTGTCCGGTCGTGTTCGGCGCGGGCGTGTAGTGTCCGGTTACGTCGGTCTGCCACAGGTAGATAATGATGCCAGACGCGGGTGTTTCTCCACCAGGGCGATAAACGATGCCGCTGATTTCCAGTCTTTCACCCGGCTCGGAAGCCGAAGCAACGGCGGTTTGCCAATTCAACTGCGGCGGCATTCCCTCGTACATCCCTTCGCAACCATCGCACCCGCCTCCGACGATGGCCGCTGGCGGCGGTTGCCGTCGATTGGTTTGCGCTTGGCACGAACTGTTGACGGCAACCAACGAAGGCAATGCAAAGGCGAAGAAGAATGTACATTGGATTAACTGCCGGCGCCGCTCATCCCGAAGTAGTTTGTTGTTCATATTAACCTTGCTTCAGGCTACGATGATAGCAACCAAATGCTGCGGTTGCGTTGTAAGCTGTATTTTAAGAGCGAAGAGTCAGTCAGTTCAAATCGCTGATTAGCTGACGGTTTGGTAATCCATTTGCTTGCGTATTTGCTCTTTGCCTTCGCGTCCAATCAACCTTTCAATAAGGTGAAGCCCTAAAGTCTTAACCGCTGCCTAAAAGACGGCCCACTCTCTGTTCGAGCAACTCTACCAACGCGGGCTCCATGTACTCGTATTCATCGGGGATGTCCAGGCAAAGGAGCCGCTTGTTTTTCAAGTGCGCCCTGAACTTTTTGGAGAGTTTATTTCGATGCGTTTTCTCCATCACGAAAATGATGTCTGCCCACTCGATCAACTCGGGCGATAACGGCACCTCCGCTCCGGGGTTGAGTCCCGCGGAGGCAACTTCCAGACCGGTCCGGTCGGCAAATACCTGCTCGGCCGTCGGGCTTCTCAGCCGATTCTGGCTGCACACAAAAAGTACCTTTTTCATTGCTTACCCGAAAGCACCAACCGCTGGCGTTGACGCGGCGCGAAACTGCCAGCAACGACGCAGCATTCGATACGCAAGCCGAACCGGAAAGTCACCGTTTCGTGCCCGCGTCCGAACGGATGGCCAAAGCGTTGGCGCACGAAGTCCCCGCCCAACGTTAATTGCCCCGCCAACCGGGCCACTCCGGCGGGAGGCCGCCTCACCGCTTGCCACTGAAGGCCAGGCGCAGCTTGATTTCGGTGAGTTTGCGCTTGGTATCCAACGGAAATTCGCCCTTCATCACCCAGTCGTAGTAGGCAGGTTCCTTTTCCAGGATCTCCCGCACCAGGCGGTCCTTGTGTTTGCCGAAGGTAAAGATTTCCTCGCCCTTGTCGTTGAGGGCCATCCGGCCCGCCAGGTCCACGATCCGGGCGGCCGACAGGGCGTGTAGGGTGTCCATGTCGTTGCGTACGGGGACGGTTTCGTTGCCCTTGGCGTCGCGCACCACCGTGCCTTCGTAGCGTTGCACCATCTCGTTGAGCACCTCGAAGGTGGCCAGCGTGTCAGCTTCGGCGGTGTGCGCGTTCACCAGGTCCTTGCCGCAGTAGAACCGATAAGCCGCCGCCAGGTTGCGCGGTTCCATCAGGTGGTAAATGCGCTGCACGTCGATCAGGCGACGGTTGCGGAGGTCGAAGTCCAGACCGGCCCGCAGGAATTCCTCCACCAGCATCGGCACGTCGAAGCGGTTGCTGTTGAAGCCCGCCAGATCAGCCCCTTCCAGAAACTGCGACAGCACGTGCGCCACGGCCTTGAACGGCGGGGCGTCCTTGATGTCTTCGTCGTAGATGCCATGGATCAGGCTCGTTTCCAGTGGAATGGGAATGGTGGGGTTGATCCGCCGGGTTTTGATGATCACGTCTCCGTTGGGCATGGCCTTGGCAATGCAGATTTCCACCACCCGGTCGTGCACCAGGTTCAGTCCCGTCGTTTCCAGGTCGAAGAAAGCGAGGGGCTTGCGAAGCTTCAGGCGGTGCTTGGGGCCGGAAAACAGCGGGAGTTGGGAAGACATCGGGGCGGTTGGGTAATAAACACTGAAGCTCGGCAAGTTCGACCAATATCCAATCAACTTTGAATGCAATTGGAGGATCGTACAAAAGTACCACGACTTTCGGGTAGCACAACGATCTTTCCGTGCTTCCCTACGGAGTAGGACCAGTATACCGGAGAATCCACAGGCCCTGGTTCTTGTGCGTGATGTAAACGAACCCCCGCCGGTCCACCAGCACGTCTTCGGTCTGCAACGCCAACTTGCCCTGGGGCATCGGACCGTAGCGTTTGGTTGGTTCAGGCGGCAGGAAATACCCGACTTCCGAAGGCAGGCGCGAATTGGCGACGTTGAACACGCGCAGCCCCGCGTTGAAATGAGCCATGAACAACAAATTCCCCTGTGGTTGCACATCCGGATTGTGCAGCAACATCGAAATGTTATGCGGACCCGACCAGCCGCCCTTCTCCTCAAAGCTGCGGTACGGGGTGCCGGCCGGAGGAACCGGCACGGGCAACGTGGCTAGCAGCCGCGGTTGCTGAGGGCGCGAAATGTCCACGATGGATGCGTGGTGAAGGGCTCCCTTCCCGTAGGACACATCCTCCGAATTGACGTAAGCCACCTTGCGCCCAGGTATGGGCAGCACGGTATGCACGCCAAACTTCTGGTGAAAGGGCGGGCTGAAATCGAGTTGTCCAACCAGCTTTGGTTTGGCTACCTCGCTAATGTCGAGAATAATCATTCCCGCCGCCCCGTATGACAGGTACGCCTGGTTATCCAGCACGTAGGGCGGGCCGTGGAGGGAAGTCTCCGGCTCGGCGGGTTGCTCCCCATCGGCGGTGTGCTGCCCCGGCACCCACCAGCGGCCCGCTTCCACCGGCTTGGTGGGGTCGCTGATGTCCACCACCACGTAGATGTTGCCCTGGTAGCCGGGCATCCCGGCGGCCAGGTGCAGGTAGCGGCCCCCCGCGTAGAAATTACGGTGCGTACCAGTGCCGCCGGTGCGGTAGTGTCCCACCTGGCGGGGATTCACCGGGTCGCTGATGTCCCAAATCAAAACTCCCTCCTGGTACGTCTTGGTGGAATCACCCCCGAAACCCGGCAGTATCTTCTCCAGCCCAGTGACCATCGTATTGCCCGCGAGTTCCATCTGCCCGGTAAAGGTGTTGTCCGGTCCCGGCACGAACTTGACTACCCTAGGTGCCGCGGGGTCCGTGACATCCACAATGCTCCAGCCCCGGTGCCAGAAGTGCCCCATGTACAGGTACCAACGGCCGCGGTATTCCCGAACCGACAGTTTAAAGCCCGGGCGGCCATTCAGGTCACTGTAGCCTACGGGTTGCACTTGTTGCGCCTGATAGCCGGACGGCAGCGCTTGCGCGCGGGCGGGCAGTGCCGGACGGGTTGACAACGCGCCAACCAACGCGTAAGTGACGATTACCCGCCAGTGCGCCCGGCTTGCATACAGGATGATCATCTTACCCCCGGGGTTGGTTGTCCAATTCAGTATCCGTGTCAACAAACAGTTTTGCCATCATCGGTATTTCCGGTCTAGAGAATCGGTGTAGTCGGCCTTGTAGTCATAGTCGTCGGGCAGGTCAGCGATGCCGGACAGGCTACGCACGGGGGGAGAAATCGCTTGGTCGTCCTTTTCTTCGGAAACCACCTTATCCAAATACCTTTCGATGAGTTTAGAAAGACTGGTATTCTGGGTTTTTGCGTATGACTTTGCCTTTTCGATTACCCCCTTGCTGAGCTTCAACGTCAGCTTCGTTTCTATTGTCGTGTGCGTTGTACGTGCAAAAATAAAAATTTTGTACGTATCGAAAAGCAGGTCTTGCGGTTTGCTGTGAGACAACAAGGGCGTAGCCCGTCCGCCTACTTTCCCAGCACTTCCCCCGCCAGTGCCTTCGTATCCGTGCCGTTGAAGTTGCCCGAACTCATCAGCAGCAGGTTTTTATCCCGCCAATCCTGCCGCAACAAGTACGCCCGGAGCAATTGGCTGTCGGTGAAGATCTGCAGCCGGGGATTGTTGAAGGCCGTCCGAACGTCCTCTTCGCTCAGGCTCTCCAGTTGTTTGTGCGCCAGGGTGTGGGGATTGTAATACACCACGGACACGTCGGCCTCGTTGAACGTGTCGCGGTACTGGCCCAGGAAATTTTTGTTGAGGCTGCTGAAGGTATGCAGTTCGAGGCAAGCCACCAGTTGGCGCCGGGGAAACTGCGCCTTCACGGCCTGCGTAGTCGCTTCCAGTTTGGAGGGGGCGTGCGCAAAGTCCTTGAACACGGTGGCATGCCCGTTTTCGCCCAACAGCTCCAGCCGGTTAGCCGCGCCCTTGAACGACTGGATGGCTTCGTAGAAACGCGCCTCCCCGATGCCCACGCGCCCGCAGACGGCTTTGGCCCCGCTGATGTTTTTCATGTTGTGCTCACCGAACACCCGAACGGGCACCTCCTCGGAATCGGGCGGGCGGAGAAACGTCTGGCCGTCGCGGATCACGTGCGGGTGTACGGTGTATTCCAGGCTGGTCACGTCCTCGCGCTCCTTGCGGCAAATGACCGAAACCAGGTCGTCGGTTTCGTCATAGATGAGCGTACCGCCCTTGGGCGAGAGATCGGCGAATTCCTCGAACTGCCGGACGTACTCCTCGAAGGTCGTGTAGACGTTGATGTGATCCCAGGCGATGCCGCTTATCAAGCCCACGTGGTGCCGGTAGTGGAGGAACTTGGGGCGGCGGTCCAGCGGCGACGACAGGTACTCGTCGCCTTCGATCACGACCACGGGGGCGTCTCCGGTCAGTTTTACGGTGGTGTCGAACCCCTCCAGCCTGGCACCCACCACGTAGTCGAACTGGCGCTGGTGGAACCGCAACACGTGCAGGATCATCGATGTGATGGTGGTCTTGCCGTGGCTTCCCGCGATCACGACGCGCTGTTTGTCCACGCACTGTTCGTAAATGTACTCCGGATAAGAATAGATGCGGATGCTCAGCTCCTGCGCCCGCCGCAGTTCCGGATTGTCCAGGCGGGCGTGCATGCCCAGGATAACTGCGGTCAGTCCGGCGTGGACCTTCTCGGGAAACCAGCCGATTTCCGCCGGCAGCAAGCCCACCTGCTGCAGGCGACCCCGGGACGGTTCCACGATTTCGTCGTCCGAGCCGGTTACGTGGTAGCCTTTGTGATGAAGCGCAATGGCCAGGTTGTGCATGACACTGCCCCCGACGGCGATGAAATGGACGCGGGGGGTGTCACGGAAGGAGGATTCGTTCATTGCCCGTTGGTTTGAAAAACCAAAATTAACGGAAAATCCGGGTATGCGGCGGCGAATCCGGCTGCGTTCTGCCGGATGGGCTGGGTGAAGTAACGAAAGGGTGAAAATGCAACGCGGAAGTTCCACCACCGGGTAGTCGTCGGGGAGGAATTGGTTGCTTTCCTCCCCTTGTAGGATACCGCGCCCAAACGGGTAATTGCTTCGGATGCGGGGGCTGCGCGTACCGTACCACGTATGCGGAATGCAACAACGTTTCTGATTTTAGAACCATTGCTCGTCGGAAAGCCTGCGTTGAACCGCCAAGCGCCGGGCTTGGCCGCCGGTGGGGTTGTTCCGAGTCACCGGCGTTTTTCGCGCCGCCGGAAGCGAATAGTACAGAAACGGGGGTTGTTTATTGCTTTTCGCGTTGATCCTTACCTTCTTTTTCCGCCCAATCCCTGGCGCAAGAGGCCAGCCTGGTCCGGAATTCTCCTCCGGCCGGGTGTGAGGTTTCCCGTCCCTCTTCCATCCCGCTGGCAAGCACTGCCCTGACTGCCTTGCTCTCCTTACATCTCAATCGGGCATTTTGTCATATCCAAATAGTTGATGTAGAATAACTTGGTTAGATCATGGGTATTTTCGTGAACGCTATGCAAAAACGGCGGCTCCGGTTGGAAGCCGCAAAGACGAAATCCTATGCGAAGTATCCCCCTGCTGTTCGTTTTGCTTTGCGGAACCGTAGCCCTTGCCCAACATCCATTGCCCCCTGGTTTCCGTTTCGCGGCAGGCACGACCAGCCAGGAGGTCGTTCCGGATCAGGTACTGGTCAAATTCAGGCCCAACGGGGGCAAGGAGGCCCTGGGTACGCGTCGGCCGGGCCTGGATCGGGTAGCCGTGGAACGGATGCGGCCGGTCTTTCCCGGTCAACGAATGGCCACTCCCTCTCCCCACGCCCGCCAAGCGTCGCCAGTTCCGGCGTCCGCTGGCTTGTCGCGGATCTACCGGCTGCAACTGAAGCCCGCGCGCCCGGCAAAGGGAGTCGACGCGTTGCAACGGCTGGAGAAGACCATCAACCAGTTGCGAAGCGATCCCAACGTGGAATACGCCGAGCCAGTGTACCGCTACGAAAACCTGGCGGCTTACTTACCCAACGACCCCTTGTCAGCCAACCAGCCGTACCTGGAAACCATCGGGGCTTACCAGGCTTGGCAAATCGAACGGGGTAGTCCGGACGTCACCATTGGCATTTCGGATTACGGTTTTTCGCTGGATCACGAAGACTTGGCCACCAACCTCCAGTATAATCCGGGTGACCCGGTCAACGGCCGGGACGACGACCACGACGGGTACGTGGACAACTACGCGGGCTGGGATCTCTCGGATGGTGACAACGACCTGAACGGGAACGTGCACGGCACCTGCGTGGCGGGCCTGGCCGCCGCCCGCGCCGACAACCGGACGGGCATCGCCGGGGTGGGCTTCCACTGCCGGTTTCTGCCCGTGAAAATGCAGGGAAGCGATGGATTCAAAGGTTTTGAGAGCATTGTTTACCTGGCCGACCGGGGCTGCAAAGTTATCAACCTGTCGTGGGGAAGAAGGGGAGGGCCTTCGGCTTACGAAGAGGAAATCATCCGGTACGCCACCGTACAAAAGGACGTGGTGCTGGTAGCGGCGGCGGGAAACGATGGCAACGCGCGGTATTTCTATCCCGCCAGCTACGCGGACGTGCTCTCGGTGACCGCCACCGACGCGGGTGACCGGAAGTGGGCAGGGGCCAACTACAACGACCAAGTGGACTTGTCGGCTCCGGGGGTGGGCATGTTCAGTACTACGGAAGGCAGCTACGCGGAGATCGGTTCGGGTACCTCGTTTGCCACGCCGTTGGTCGCCGGGGCTGCCGCCCTGGTACGCTCCCATTACCCGCACCTGTCCGCCGCCCAGGTACGGGAACTGCTGACGAAGAGCAGCGACAACGTGGACGCGCGCAACCCCGATTACGTCGGCAAGCTGGGGGCGGGCCGGCTCAACGTATACCGGGCCCTGACGGAGGGTACGTACCAGATTCTGCAAAACAACCAAGTGGCCCTGGCGCTGGCCAACGACGGTCGGATCGGCTTCGGGAACGGACTCGGGCAGAGAAGCCCCGGTCAGGAGAGTTTCCGCTACCGGGGACAAGACCTGCTGGCCGGGGCAGGAGTGCTGTTTGGAATCAGTACCGCCCGGGTGTCGGACAACGTGCCGGCGGTTGCCAAGGGGGACAATGCCAATCAGCCCGCCAGTTTTTCGCCCTTGCAGGCGCTTCATTCCGTGCGGGAGGCCAATAAAGACGTGGCCCTGGCCGGCGTGTTCAGCGACACGCTCGGCAACCCCGCCCGGATTGGGTTGGAAGTAGACTACAGCCCCTACACGTGGATGGACGGAAAGTTCTTGATCGTGGAATACCGCGTCAAGAACGTGAGCGGAAACACCATCGACCACCTGCAAGCGGGCATTTACGCCAATTGGGACGTGCAGGGCGCGGCTAACAACCAAGCCGATTGGGACGCCGCCAACCGGCTGGGCTACGTCTACAACCGCCGGGCGGGCGGCTGGTACGCCGGCGTGCAACTGTTAACCGAGCAGCCCGTCCACTACACCGGCCTCGACAACACACCCCGGTCGCCCGTTCAGGTGTTCGACGGGTTCACGACCGCCGAAAAGTACCGGTTGTTGTCGGGTGGGGTGACGCACCCCACAACGGCGGAAGGAGCGGGCGACGTGGCGCACCTGCTGGCGGCCACGCTGGAAAACCTGGCCGAAGGCGAAACCCGCGTGGTGGCCTTTGCCCTGCTGGTAGGCGATAACCTGGCCGACCTTCGGGCCACGGCGACCGTGGCCCGCAACAAGTTCCGCGACCTGAAGCGCAGTCCCGTGCCCGATCTGGCCAACCAGGTGGTGTGCCGGGATACGCCCTTCGTAATCAATCCGGCCAGCGGCGTGCATTTCCGGCTTTACAACGCACTGCCGCCCACCGCGCCCATCGCCGAGGGACGACGGTTCCAGTTGACTGCTTCCGACCGCACCGCAACGTACTACGTCACTAACGTCGATTCGCTGTTCGAAAGCCACCCGGCGACGGTACACGTGCAGGTCTTTCACGCCTTGGTGGACGTACACCAAACCGAAACGGGTGCGGACTCCGCCCAGACGGTGGTGCTGACCGACCAAACGGAGGGCGCGACGTGGCGGCGCTGGGACTTGGGCGACGGCACGATTTTCCGCGATTCGGCGGCAGTGACGCACACGTACCGTACCATCGGGGAATACCCGATCCGGTTGACTGTCTTGAATGCCCAGGGCTGCGAGGATGCCTTCACCCGGGTGATCGTTGTAAACCCCCGCTTGCCCCCCGCCGAGCCGGGAACGGAACGGTTGCGTCTCTTCCCCAACCCGACCCACGGCGTGGTGCGCATCCGCGTGCCCGACGGCCAAAGCCCCACGGCCGTGCGCGTGTGCGACGTCCGGGGCCGCGACACCGACGTGGGTTCGTGGTCAGCGGTGGCGCCCCGGGAATACGCGGTGGATTTGTCGGACCTGG
>JACMKY010000307.1 GCA_014379925.1 Cytophagales bacterium
CGGACTCCGGGCCGAACAACTCATCAGCGGAGTGACAAAAATCGTGATGAGCCGATCCTTCGAACTCCCGATGTTGCGGGTAGCCATGATGGCGGGCACGGCGCAGGCCGCTCCGGAAATGAGCGGCACCACACTCTTGCCGTTGAGCCCGAACTTGCGCATCAGTTTGTCCATCATGAACACCACCCGCGACATGTAGCCCGACTCCTCCAAAACGGAAATGAAGGCGAACAGAACGGCGATCTGCGGAATGAAAATGACCACGCCACCCATCCCCGCGATCAGGCCGTCGGTAAGAAGGTCGACCAGCGGACTTTCGGGCAGGTGATCCTTGATGAAGGCATTGAGCGAGGCGATGCCCGCGTCGATCCAATCCATGGGGTAGCTGGCCCAAGCGAAAACAGCCTGGAAAATCAGGAAAAGAATTCCAAAGAAAACGGCGTATCCCCCCACACGGTGCAAAAGAATCCCGTCCAGGCGGTGGCTGAACGACTCGCGCTCGTCGTGATCGGAAAGGGTGACCGATTGAGCCACCACCCGGCCGATGATTTCGTAGCGGGCAATGGTTTCCCGGGCTTGCAGCACCGGATTCTCGAAGCGATGCTTCTCGCACAGGTCCTGGATGATTTTTCGCTGCAAAACGTTCAGAAAGCTCAACTTGGCGTACTGGTGCGCGTAGTGCAGGGCCAGGTAGTCGTTGGGCAGGGAAAAGGCTTCCTTGATTTCGTCGATCAGACCCGGCGCGTAGGCGTGGGAATCGAAGTAAGGGGAATCGGCCTGGTTGCCGCTCGACAGCACTTGCTGGATGGCCTGCTTCAGCCGGAGCAGGCCCTCTCCATTGCGGGCATTGATGGCCACCACCGGGATGGAAAGTTCCCGCCTCAACTGCTCCGTATGCACCATCAGACCCGCTTGCTGGGCTACGTCCAGCATGTTCAGCGCCAGCACCACCGGAATGTTCAGGTCGCGCAACTCGGTGAACAGCAATAAATTCCTCTTCAGATTGGACGCATCAGCCACCACCACGGCCACGTTGGGATAATCCGGGCTCTGCGCATTGGCCAGGATGTCGAGAACAATCCGCTCATCGAGGGACTTGGGGTAGAGACTGTACGTACCGGGCAAGTCCAGTACTTTGGCTTGCAATCCGTCAGTTAGCGAACAGAAACCCACTTTCTTGTCCACGGTGACGCCCGGGAAATTGCCGGTCTTTTGTCGCAGGCCGGTCAATTGGTTGAAAAGGGAGGATTTGCCGGAATTGGGATTGCCGATCAGGGCAACGGTGGGCAAAAGGGCAGCTGCCGAAGTGGGTTGTCGGGCGGTAGTGATGCGTCGGACCCGAACGGGATCGTCGTCTGAATGCTCCGGGGGGCGGTCGGTAGGGGTCAGCAATTCACTCACTACGAATTGACCATTAACGGGCTACTTGATCAGAATGGTGGAAGCTTCTTCTCTCCGCAGGGAAAGGCTGTAACCGGAAACCCGAATGCACACGGGATCGCCAAAAGGTGCTACGCAACTCATCTTGACTTCGCAACCGGGGAGGCAACCCATTTCCAATAGTTTCAACGACATCAGTTCATCTTTGAACAGTTGGATGATGCCTTTTTCCCCAATCTTCAAATCGGCTACGCTCCTGGGTTTCATACTATCCTTATTTAGACTGAATCAAAACAACTGCAAGGTAGAAGCGGAATCCGGTATTTGCAAGCGGACACCAGAAAATTGTTTAGAGCGGGTTCACCTTTGAAGTGGTTAACGTAGCCAGGCAGTACGTGATTGCCAAGGCCGTCACCACGTGCATCAATTCCAGCACCACCACCATCCCAGCGGGTACGTTGGGAATGGAGAAGGGGCTGTAAAGGGTAAGCAGAAAGACAATGACCGCAATCACGATGAATACCGGAACGGGCCGTTTGGTGAACCTGGCCAGCAGACCGAACACCAAGGTGGCGATGATCGCGGGAAAAATGGTAGCAAAAATAACCGAAACGATGGTCAACGGGGCGTTGGCGTTCGGAATAATGACATTATCCGGAAGCGCACCGACGGCTTTGCCGATGAAAAAAAGCGCGGAGTTACCAACAACGGCGGCAATCAGGCCAATGAAGCCGGCCCGGGTCAGGGACTGAATGGTCATGGTTAGATGGGTGGATGGACGACAAAGTTAAGTAATTGAGTAGAAACAAATGACTGAATATGAGCATGTAAACTGCCCGTTTATTTACTCTTTATAAAACACCCGCTTTACCCGTTCGCCGACGTTGGTCAGGATTTCGTAGGGAATGGTACCAATGGCCTGGGCCAGTTCGCGGATGGACAGCCCTTCCCCGAAAATAATTACTTCGTCACCTTCTTCCGCCCGCACGTGCGTAATGTCCACCATCGTCATGTCCATGCAAACGTTGCCGATGGTGGGGCAGCGCGTGCCGTTGACCAGTACTTTTCCCACGCCGTTTCCGAAGCGACGGTCGTAGCCGTCGGCGTACCCGATGGCGATGGTGGCCACGGTGGTATCGGCGTAGGCGACTCCCTTGCGGCCGTATCCCACCGTTTCCCCCGCTTTCAGGGGCTTGATCTGGGAAATCACCGTCTTTAACGTGCCCACGGGTCGGAGCTGGGCCTGGTCTTCCGGATAAGCGGACACACCATACAAGCCGATTCCCAGGCGAACCATGTCCATCTTGAATTGCGGAAAGCGGACAATACCGGCCGAGTTGAGTGCGTGGCGGAACAAGGGGTATCCCAGCGCCCGTTCCAGTTCCGCCGCTCCTTGTTCAAAGAGGGAAAGCTGGTGCAGGGTAAACGCCCGGTGCCGGGGTTCGTCGGCGGCGGCCAGGTGCGTAAAGACGGTGGCAATGGTTACCCGATCGGTTGCTTTAAGGATTCTTACGAGCGAGGGAAAATCGGCCGGCTCGAAACCCAGCCGGTGCATGCCCGTGTCGAATTTGAGGTGAACCAGTGAGGTTTGCCGGGAAATCGTCAGGTAACGGAGAAATTGGTCCAGAATGCGGAAGCTGTAGATTTCGGGCTCCAGGCCGTACGCGGTTAATTTGGGAAAGGATTCCTCCGCCGGGTTGAGCACCATAATGGGCAATCGGATGCCCCTCTCGCGCAACGCCACGCCTTCGTCGGCGTAGGCCACGGCCAGGTAATCCACGCGGTGGAACTGAAGGAGGCCCGCTACCTCCGCGCTGCCGCTGCCGTAGGCGAAAGCCTTTACCATCACCATGATTTTGGTATCGTTGCCCAGTGCGGAACGGTAGTGATTCAGGTTGTGCGACAAGGCATCCAGGTTAACCTCCAGGACGGTGCCGTGCGTTTTTTGCACCAAACGGGCAATGATCCGCTCGAAGGAAAACTTCCGCGCCCCCTTCACCAGCACCACGCTGTCCCGCAACTCCGTTACCGGACCGGCATCCAGCAGGTGTTGGGTGGAATCAAAGAATTGGCTGTCCGGCGGAAAGAACCGACGATTCCGGCTCAGCTCCTCCCCCACCCCGATCAGTGCATTCACGCCCTTGTCGCGCACCAGTTCGGCCAGGCGCGGGTACAAGTCCGTTTCGGGCAACCCGGATTCCAGCACGTCGGAGAGAATCAGCACCTTGCGGGGACGCTGCTGCTGCAGATTCAGGAAATCCAACGCCATGGTCAGTCCGGCCAGGTCGTTGTTGTACGTGTCGTCGATCAGGTAGCAGCCGTGGGTACCCTCCTTCAATTCCAGCCGCATGGCAACGGGACGCAGCAGTTGCAGCCGCCGTTGCATCTCAGTCGGGTCAACCCCCAGGAATGTCAGAAAAGCAATGCAATGCAGCGCGTTCTCCAGGGAAGCGTCGTCCACGAAGGGAACGGATAAAGAATGCGTTTGCGGTCCGGATTGAACCATCAACTGCGTGTGGGATTGCGTTTTGGCTACTTCGGTTACCCGAAGGTCGGCCTCCTGGTGGCGAGACCAGGCGAAGGGCCGGAAGCTGGCCGGGCGGTGCGTCAGTTGCTGCTGCACCGCCGCCTCGATTTCGGCGTGGTCCCGGCAGTAGACGAGCGTTTCGCACCCGTCGAACAAGCGCATTTTCTCGGCGGTTTTCTGCTGGCGGCTCCCAAAGCCTTCGTCGTGCGCCGAGCCGAGGTTGGTGAAAATGCCTGCGGTGGGCTGGATCACGGCTTGCAAACGCGCCATTTCGCCGGGCAGGGAGATGCCCGCTTCGAAGATTCCCAGCGTGTGTGCGTTGTTCATCAACCAGACCGATAGCGGCACGCCCACTTGGGAATTGTAACTTTTGGGGCTCTTGATAATCCGGTTATCCACGCCCAGGAGTTGAGCCAGCCATTCCTTGACGATGGTTTTGCCGTTGCTGCCCGTAATGCCGACGACCGGAATGCGGAATTGGGCGCGGTGATGGGCCGCAATCTGCTGCAATGCCACGATACTGTTCGCTACCACCACTACGTGGCCGTCGGTTAATTCGTCCAGTCTGGCCAGCAAAGCCGGGGTACAGGCCGGACGCTCCACGACAAACTGCCGGACTCCCCGGCGGTGCAACTCCTCTACAAACTGGTGCCCGTCGTGGTGTTCGCCCCGGATGGCAAAGAAAAGCGAAGACCCCGGCGAAGTGAGTTGACGGCTGTCGGTGAGCAGGTATTGAACGGGGGCGCCGCCCGGGGGAACGGGGCGAAGGAGCGTGCCCCCGGTGATGCGGACAACGTCCGAAAAATAAAGCGCGGAAGGGGCCAATGGCAAAAGAAACGAAGCTGAATTGAATAGAAGTCTGACCAGACGGATTCCGGCCAGACCCAAACCCGTTTATCTACTACCTCACACCAACCCTCTTTTAACCAGGCATACGGCGATTTGCACGGCATTGGTGGCGGCTCCTTTGCGAAGATTATCGGCCACCACCCACAAGTTTAAAGTTTTGGGTTGCGTTTCGTCGCGGCGGATTCGGCCCACGAATACCTCATCCCGGCCCTGGGCGTAAAGAGGCATCGGGTACCGGGACGCTTTCACGTCGTCTTCCACTACCACGCCGGGGGCTTGGCGCAGCAGGTCGTATACCGCGTCCAAGTCGAACTCCTCGTGAAATTCGGCATTGACCGCTTCGGAATGGCCACCCACCACCGGAATCCGCACGGTGGTGGCCGTCACTTGCACGCGGTCATCCCCCAGGATTTTCCGGGTCTCATTCACCATTTTCATCTCTTCCTTGGTGTAACCGTTGTCCAGGAACACGTCGATTTGGGGAATCAGGTTCAGGTCGATGGGGTGCGGATACACGTTCGTGCCCGGGATGCCCTTTCGTTCGTTCATCAGTTGATCCACGGCGGCCTTGCCCGTGCCGGTCACCGACTGGTAGGTGGAAACCACGATGCGCTTCAAGCGGTATTTCTGGTGCAGGGGATAAAGCGCCACCACCATCTGGATGGTGGAACAGTTGGGATTGGCGATGATTTTGTCGGCTTTGGTCAGCACATGGACGTTGATTTCGGGCACGATGAGCTTGTGCAACGGACTCATTCGCCACGCGGAGGAATTGTCGATGACGGTGGTGCCCACTTCGGCGAAGAGCGGCGCCAGGGCCAGCGAGGTGGTGCCGCCCGCGGAGAAAATGGCAATGGCCGGTTTGGCCTTGATCGCTTCCTGAACGCCGTGTACGGGGTACGCTTTTCCCCGGAAATCAACGGTTTTGCCGACTGACCTTTCGGACGCGACGGGAATCAGTTCCGTGACGGGGAAGTTCCGCTCCGCCAGCACTTTCAGGATTTCGGTGCCCACCAGTCCGGTGGCCCCGACGACAGCAATTTTCATGGTGAATAAACAACGTTGAAACAGTCGGCTGGAAACAAACTGGGCAAAATTATCACTAATTTTGGTTGCGGTCAGGAGATCGTCGAAAATTTCCCGCCGACTGGCCGACCGGACCGGCGGGGGCGCCAAGGAGTGCAAAGCGGAGCCAAAGTCATTCCGGGGCGGAAACCAAACTTCAGGGAGTCTTCCATCATCCGTGCAGAATTCCTCCGACTTTCAAATTGTCCACGACATTGCCCGTCGGGCGGGTGAGCGGATTCTGGCGATCTACGAAGACGAGGCCGTGGCCCAGCGCGTGGACCTGAAAGCTGACCAGTCCCCGCTCACGCTGGCCGACCGGGAGTCGCACCGGATCATCGTAACCGAACTGCAAAAGCATTATCCCGCCGTTCCCGTCCTCTCGGAGGAGGGACAACTTACTGAATACGAAGTCCGGCGGCACTGGCCGCGCTACTGGCTGGTGGACCCGCTGGACGGAACCCGGGAATTTATCCAACGGAACGGGGAATTTACCGTCAACATTGCGCTGGTGGAGCAGAACCGTCCGGTGGCCGGGGTCATCTACGCCCCGACGCTCCGACGGCTGTACTTTGCTACCCCGGCGGCGGGTGCGTACCGGCAAGAAGCGGGGCACCCGGCCATTCCCATCCGCGTAAGCGGCAAAACGGAGGCGTTGACCGTGGTGCGCAGCCGTTCGCACGGTACGCCCGAAGAAGACCAAGTGCTGCGCGGCTACGCCATTGGCGAGCAGGTAACCGTGGGAAGTTCGCTGAAATTTTGTCTGATCGCGGAAGGAACCGCTGACCTGTACTACCGCCACGGCCCGACAATGGAGTGGGACACCGCCGCCGGGCAAGCCATTCTTCAGATTGCGGGTGGCACGGTAGCGCAGTTGGACGGCAGTCCCGTGCAATACAACAAGTTTTCGCTGGTGAATCCGGGTTTCATTTGCTGGGGAAGCAACAGCAATCAGCCACCAGCGGTCAAGGATCAAATACTGGTATGAACCTGGAAATCAGGCCCACCCGGGACGGTTCTCCCACGCTCTACAACCGGCAATTGGGCAAAACGTACCACTCCGTCCACGGGGCCGTGCAGGAATCCGTTCACGTTTACATCCGGGCGGGCCTGGATTTCGTGCTGGAGCGTAAAAGACGGATCAACCTCCTCGAAATCGGGTTGGGCACGGGGCTGAACGCGTTGTTGACCATTCAGCAGTCCGGACGAGTGCCGTGTGAGATCCGTTACACCAGTCTGGAACCCTGTCCGGTGCCGACTGAAATAACCGATCAACTCGACTACGCCCAGTGCCTGGGCGAGACGGCCTTCTTCCAACCGGCTTTCCACCGCATCCACCAGGCGTCCTGGGAACAGTTTCAGAAAATTACGGAGAACTTCTCCTTGCTGAAACGGCAGGTAACGCTGGCAGATTTTAACGGGAAGGACTGTGCGTACGACCTGATTTACTTCGATCCTTTCCCCCCGTCAGCCCACCCGGATCTGTGGGAAGAACCCACGTTGGCCAAACTCTCCCGACTGCTCGTCCCCGGCGGCGTCCTGACGACGTACTGCTCGAAAGGACAGGTCAAGCGCAACCTGAGGGCCGTGGGATTAGACGTGCAGGCGCTGCCCGGCCCACCCGGCAAGCGCGAAATGACCCGCGCGGTGAAGCCAGAGGCCGTTGGCAACCAGCAGTTGAGTAAAAGCGCTTAGGTTAATACACTATCGGAACAATCCGTCTGGCAGTCAATGATTCACCTTCTCGAACGATTGTCTTCGCGGGTTTAGTAAGATACGCCCGGCGTCTTCCGGAGGTACGTATCGTCCGCCAATTGTTTCAGTATGGAGTCGGCAACGTCGGCCCGCGAAATTTTGAGTTTGACCCCCTTGTCGTTAACGGCAAAGCCAGCAGGATGCCGCCCACTGGCAGCCATCGATTCTTTTTTATCACTCATCTGCCTGATTGTAAATGCTTTGCAATGATTATAAGTTATGAATTCGGACGGTTACGCGCCGCCGCGATGCCGTTGAGTTGCAACTTTCGACTTGTTACTTTACGATTTACGACTGCTTATCAACTGGGGGAAATTTTCAACAACCTCGTTGGATTGTTTCTGGTATTGATACGGGGAGAAACCCGCAAACTCTTTGAATGACCTTATAAAATGGGATTGATCGGCATAACCGTTTTCAAAAGCCACGTCAGAAAGCTTGTCGTAATTATTGTTTCTTAATTGGTTCAACGATGCTTGAAAACGGCAAACTCTTGAAAACAACTTGGGTGAGATGCCGACCCATTGTTTGAACTTACGTTCGAAACTTCTTTCGGACAGCTGGGCATTTTTTCGCAATTCTTTTAAAGATATCCCTCCTTTTGACTGAATGATCTGGGATAGGATGTACTGCGTTGTCTCGTCTGTTTGTACATTATTCTTTTTAATTTGAAAAAATAAGTACGACGATAACAGTTCGATTTGATGAACCACCGGAGCGGGATGCCGCCCACCGTTGCGGGAAGCGGAGTGCCGCCCAGCGGGATGCCGCCCAGCGACATTTAAAAGTTGTTCCGATAAGGAAAAGCCTTGTCTATCCGACAGTAAGCCCAAGTCGATGCACGAATTGGTAAGCTTTTCCGCATCAAATCCAAAAATAGATTTTAGTGCATCCGGGTAGAAATAGATCCCTATTGTACTAAACTTTCCAACTGAATTAATTTCAGTATGTTTTGTGGTTTGTCCGTATAAAAAAATGTTCGGTAATTTTTTGTTTTTTTGGTCGTAAAATGTTCCCTTCTCCGATTGCTGAAAAATAAGCCCCGGGCAACCATCTGCTACCGGCCCAAAGGTTTTTGGTAAGGGGTCAACACAATCGCTTTCTAATATCCAAAAATGCCGGATGTAATCTTTAAGATGGGCGGGCGGATGTATTCGTTCGTATCTCATTTGTCATTTCCTGTTTACAGCAAATTAAGTGGTGGTACCCGAGTCTCTTTCTGATGAGCCAGTCGTTTGGGACGGTGCCAACGGTCAACCAGCACTTCCGGCGGCGGATTCTCCCGGTATCTTTTCAACCAGTGGTGAACCCCGCGGGCAATACCGCAGCTACGGGCCGTTATACTTACTGAATCACCGGCTGGATAGCCTTTCAACCACCTTGAACGAGGTCAAACATTTTATTATTAAAAATTGACTGTCAGTAACTTAAGTGCTTTACTCGGCAAAAAACGTTGATTTGCGCTGACTACCCTTACCACCGCCTCGAATTCGTCCGGGTAGATTCCCTTTATCCGCCCTTTCCAGGAAATCAGTAATTTGCTCTTTTACGGGCAATTCGGTTCGGACTTCGAGACTGGAAACGTTGGCTGGCCAACACCTTCGGATGGTTTCGGATGGTACGGCTGTCCTGTTTTCCCCTTCTTCGTTGAAGAATGGTCGGCAAATTAAATTGAAATCCTGAACGTTAGCAAGCAAGTGCGTTAACCTTGCCCGTATCCAACCCGTCGTCCGAGTCGATGCAGCACATCCTGAAATCTTTCTTGAAAAGGCTTACCAACCTCACTGCCCACAACAAGTCGTTGTTGCTGTTACGGCTGTCGGGCGAGCAATTCTTTGACCTTCACGAACTAGACTTCCTGCTCAACCGGCCTTCTTTCGACTTGATTGCCCAGTTGATTGCCCAGAAGAGCCCCGTCTCCTTGTGCGACGTACAGGACAGCCGCCTGGCGAAGGCCAACGAAGCGAGCAAGAAACTGCGGAAGATTGCCCGCACCGAACAGTTCATCGCCGAGGAGCGCGGCGCGCGGGACTTGTACGTGGGCTACCCGTTCGTGCGGGGCAAATTGTCGGACGGAACGCTGGTCAACGCCCCGTTGGTGTTTTTTCCGGTCAGCCTGCAAACCTCCGCGGCACCCTCCCCGGCCGGACCGGGAAAAGGATTGAAATGGACGCTGCACCGGCGGGAAGAACCCGTGGCGTTGAACCGCAGTTTCCTGCTGGCCTACGCCCATTTCAACCGCGTCCGCCTGCCCGATGAGCTGCTGGAAAGAAACCTGGAAGAGTTGGCCGCCGGGACGGAATCCCGGGACAGCCTGGTTTTCCGCACCCAACTCTACGAACTCCTCAAGAGCAGTCCGCTGGAGATTCATTTCAACCAGGCGCTGTTTACCGACCAATTGCAGACTTTCAGCCCCTTCCGGAAGGAGGAACTGGAAGTCAGCGAACGCAACGGTGAACTGAAATTGCACCCCGAAGCGGTGCTGGGCATTTTTCCGCAGGCGGGTTCTTACCTCGTGCCCGACTACGAGTTGCTGATCGAACGCCTCGCCGAAACAACGAACCGCAGTGCGGTGGACGACCTACCGCTCTTTGTCTTACCAAAGGAAGGAAGTTCCCTTCCCGAAAACCACGATCTACCCCTGCCTCCACTCTCCTACCCGTCCGAACCCAGCGGATTGGATGCGTTGTTCGATCGGCTGGCAACGTCCCCCCAACCCGTCCGCGAAGAGCACACGTTCACGGCGTTTGCGATGGACGCCACCCAGGAGCGGGCCTTGCACATGGTAAAGCAGGGCCGTTCGGTGGTGGTGCAAGGGCCGCCCGGCACGGGCAAGTCGCAACTGATCTGCAACCTGATCTCCGACTTTACGGCGCGGGGCAAGCGGGTGCTGCTCGTTTGCCAGAAGCGGGCCGCGCTGGACGTGGTCTACGAACGGCTGAAAGAAGTGAATATGGCCGATTTTGTGGCACTGATCCACGATTTCCAGAACGACCGCCGGGCGCTCTACGCCCAGTTAGACGCGCAACTGGAGAAGGTCGATGCGTACCGGTTACGGAACGGAAGTCTGGACGCAATTTTCCTGGAACGCACCTTTGCGCAGGAGGGCCGTCAGATCGACCGTCTGGCGGAGGAACTGCAGGAGTTCCGCAACGCCCTCTTCGACGAGGAGGAATGTGGCCTGTCAGTGAAGGAACTCTACCTGACCAGCGACCCGTCGCAGCCCCACCTCTCGCTCAAGAAAGAACACCAGAAATTCAGTTTCCTCACCCTGGCGGATTTCCTGTCCAAGCTCCGGGCCTACGCGGCCTACGCCTTCCGGCTGGGCGAGGCAGGTTACCTCTGGCAAGAGCGGGTTTCCTTTCGGCGATTCACCCTGTCCGACTTGGCCGCCATCGAGGAAACCATCCGACTGGTGCCGCGGGTGGCCGCCAGCCTGGCCGAAAAAACCGCCGCCATGGTCGGCACGGGACTAACCATTCGGGAAGCGCTGGACATTCTGAAGGAGGAAAAAAGGCTGAGCGGATTCGTGGAAGCGGTGGAAAACGAGGAACAGTGGTTTATCCTGCAACGAATGCTGAAAGGCGAATTTGCCAAGCCATTGGAATCAAGCGAGTTGGATGAGCTGGAGAAGAAACTGCTGAAGTACCTGAAAAGTACCCTGGAAACGACCCTGCCGACGGACGAACTGAATGGGTTCGCCCGGATGGTGGAGGATGCGCGGCTGGTGCGCGACTCGTTGATCGGCTGGGGCTACTGGCGGTTATTCTCCCCGGACCGGCAAACCGTTCGGAAGGTAGCGGCCGCCAACGGACTAACGCTCTCCCCGGAGGATTTGCCGCGGCTGGCCGGGCGGGTGGAGGCCCGTCTCAAACTGGAAAAGCTGCTGGGAGAGATTCGTTCCTACTTGCTTGCCCCGCCAACCGACGAGGTGATGGATGCCGGGCAGTACCAACTCGTTTTTCACAATCACCGCCAGGCCCTCAAAGCCAGCAAGCTGGTGGGCAGGAGCGATTTTCTGGGCCGCAACCGGACGCTGGTTAACCAGAGCACCTGGCGGGAGTTCGGGCAGTTCACGTTTCGTTTCCTGGCCTTGCTTAAAACCATTCCGGCCTACGTAGAGCAGTGGAAAACCCACCTTACCGGGCGTCAAATCGAGCAGCTCCTGGCGCAACCCGCCCACGTCGAGGCCCTGATTTCCGTGCTGCGCGAGGACTTCGACCTCTTGTGCGAAGCGGATCGCATCCGCGACAGTTTCAGCCACACCGAAAGCGAGGTAGTGGAAAAGCTGCTGGCCCACGATGCCGCCGCAATGGTTGCCGCGCTTCCCGCGACGGCCCTCCAACCGTCAACCGCCGTTGTAAACCCGACCTCCGACCGCATCGGCGGGGGTTCCTCGAAAGGCGGCCCCCCGCGACCAACCCGAAATCCGTGGGGCGGGACGGAAAACTTCCCGTTGGGAACCACCTCCTCTTCGGCCCAGCGGCTGGTCGAATCGGTGACGGCCCTGTTTCAGAACAGCCTCCGCTTGGCCTGGATTGAGCACATCGAGGAAAAGTACCCCCTCCTGCGGGCGGTTTCCTCCTTCAAGCTGCGCCAGATGGAGAAGGAATTGCAGGACAGCATCCGGCACAAGCAGCAACTGAGCCAGGAAATACTGGGGTTGAAGCTGCGGGAGCAAACGTACCGAAACCTGGAAGTAAACCGCCTCAACAACGTCACCACGTACCGCGAGTTGAAGCACCAGGTAACCAAGAAACTCCGGATCTGGCCGGTACGGAAGTTGATGAGCGAACTCTCGGACGAGGTGTTTGACCTGGTGCCCTGCTGGATGGCATCGCCCGAATCGGTGTCGGCTATCTTTCCCATGCCGGCTGAGGATGCCCAGCCGCTCTTCGATCTGGTCATTTTCGACGAAGCCTCGCAGTGTTTTTCGGAAAATGGCATTCCGGCCATCTACCGCGCCCGGCAGGTGGTGATTACTGGCGATAGCAAGCAGTTGAGTCCCAGCGATCTGTACCGTATCCGCTTCGACGATGAGGGAGAAGAAACGGCCCTGGAAATTGATTCGTTGCTCGATCTCTCCGCTCAACACCTGCCCCAGGTCCAACTCAAGGGACACTACCGGAGCCGATCATTGGATCTGATCGACTTCTCGAACCGGCACTTCTACGGGGATACGCTGCAAATGCTGCCCGACTTCCGGGAAATCAACAAACGGGAGCCGGCCATTCGGTACGTGAAGGTGGAAGGGGTTTGGGAAAATAATGCCAACCCGCCCGAAGCCGAAGCGGTGGTAAACCTGGTGGAAGAATTGCGGCGCGACCAACCCGGCAAATCGATCGGCATCGTCACCTTCAACTTCAAGCAACAAACCCTCATTCAGGACTTGCTGGAAGGGAAGGCATTCGAGA
>JACMKY010000308.1 GCA_014379925.1 Cytophagales bacterium
ACTTCGTAGGGATGCGGTGCGATTGGGCCGGGCGGCAATCCGCATTTTTTGTTCTTCATTTCAACAAGGGGTTAATCGGGTTGAAAAGATCAGTAAAGTCAATAGCCGATGGTCCACGGGCGGCAGTTACATTGACGCAAACTGCCGTACGTATTTATCCAAAGAACTGTTGTAGAAGTACGTCCGCTTCACTGTTGCAGATGGGCTGTTATGCGATGCCCTTCTATTCATTAGTCTATGATTTTTATTAAATTTCTATTCTCTTCTGCAATTTGATTAAAGTTTTCACGTCCAATAAAAAACTGAACAGGAATCGAGTAGTTTAATTTATTTTTTAAGTCGCCGAGGTAATATTGTCCTGATACTTCATAGTCAATAAATGCTAATTGAAAGGAATAGAGATTAAATAATTTCTTCATAGCATTTAAAAGAAAATTTTGCAAGATTTTCGGGGGATTCGGATTTTCTATCCAGGTCTGATATTCGTTACCAAATACACTCTCAATTGCCGCTGTGTGAAAACTTATGTCAAACCAGTTATAACCTGTTTCAACTGGTTCTTGCTCTCGTATATTAAATGTCCTGAATGGAATCAAATATTTATCTATCTGTATAATTCCTTGATGTTCATAGTTTTCAATGTTCACTGTTATTTTATTAAATTCATTATCATAAGGTCCATCCACGTTTTCCAGCTTCCATATGTGGTTTGTGTAAGTCTCGATTGGTTTTGTGTCAACACTTAAACAAACTTGAATACACAATTCATAGAAACCACCACATCTGATGCTTTTGTCGCAGAAGAGTTCTTTAGCATCTGTCATTTTTCATTAGTCAATAGGTTTGAAATTTAATCGTGCGTTATTCGCATTGTCAATACAACTATTGACTATCGACTACCGACCACTAACCAACCCCAGCGCCCGCAGAATCTTTTCGGTAATCCGCCGCCGGGCGGTTACGAAGGTGGTTGGCGCAACCGGGCCGCTTTCCACGTTGGTGGCGAAAAAGTACACGTTGCCGTTTTGCTCCAGGTAGCCCACCATCCAGCCGATGTTCTTGTCAGGCCAATCGGCCCAGCCCGTCTTTCCCCGCAAGGTGTGGCCCAGCGTATCTTCCAGGATCATCATTTCCTTGACCAAGTCCACGGAACGCGGCGAAAAGGGCAGTTGGTTGTGGTAAAGCCTGCTCAGGAAGGCAACCTGTTCCTCCGGCGAAATGGCCAGCTTGCCGGTGAGCCAGAACTGGTCGATGCCCCCGCCAATGTCGCCGTTGCCGTAGCCCAGTTTGGTCACGTATTGCCGCATGCGCGTCGGCCCCACGCGCCGGGCAATCTCCTGGTAAAACCAGAAGGCCGAAACCCGGAAGGCCGTTTGCAGGTCCAGGTCCTGGTTCCAGTCGGGAACCCTCCGGTGTACGCCGTCCCACTTCAGCGCGAAGTCCTTCCCCGTGACCACGCCGGTTTCCAGTCCGATGAGGGTGTTGGGTATCTTAAACGTGGAAGCCGGAATGAAGCGGGTCTGACACCGTTGCGGGTTGTATTGGACGTATTGGTCTTTTTTCAGGTCGTACAGCACGAAGCAGCCTTTCACGCTGTCTTCGGCGAAGTACCGACTGAAATCCCGCGTAATGCGCTTCGGTTGCGCACCCGCCCCGCAAAAGAAGAGAACCCAGAAAACGAGCGAGAAAACGATCTTCAACATGGCCGCCGTCAGTCAATTATCAATTAGGTACCGGAACTGAATCGTTCTTATGATGTCCGCTTCGCCTCCATCGGCTAAATCCCGAAGCCTTTCAGCAACAGTCCCGCCAGGATGGCGCCGACCAGGGGGGCAATGGTTGGTATCCAGGCGTAGCCCCACTGCGAACCCCCCTTGCCCGCAATGGGCAGCAGGGCGTGGGCCAGCCGGGGACCCAGGTCGCGCACCGGATTGATGGCGTAGCCCGTCGAGCCCCCCAGCGAAAGACCAATTCCCCACACCAACCCCCCCACCAGAAACGGGCCCAAGCCCGGCGGCAAGGTGCCCACCGCCTTCGAGCCGATGGCCGAGGCCCCGATGACCAGGACGGCCGTCGCCAGGGCTTCGCTTACGAAGTTGGCCCCGTTGTGGCGAATGGCCGGACTGGTGGAGAAGCAGGCCAGCTTGGTCTCCGCGTCCGGCGTGCGGCTCCAGTGCGGAATGTACTGCACCCATACCAACACCGAACCCACGAAGGCGCCCAGCAGTTGGGCCGGAATGTAGGTGGATAATCGGCTAAAATCGCCCGACCGAAAAGCCAGACCCACGGTAATGGCCGGGTTCAGATGAGCATCGGGGCTGCCGAACGCGGTGGAAACGAAGATGCCAATCGTCACGGCGAAGGCCCAGCCGGTGGTGATGGTCATCCAGCCGCTGTTCTGACCCTTGGAGTAGGACAACAGGTTGTTGGCTACCACGCCGTTACCCAGCAAAATGAGCACGGCGGTTCCGATCAGTTCGCCAGTGAAGGAGGTCGATAACATACGAAATTGCTTTCGGTTTGATGATGAATCCCCGTGGGAAGGGCTGGCGGGCAATATGCGTAAAAGCCGTTTGTTTACCAGCCGATTGCCCATATTTTTTACAGCTGATAACCTGCCCGTTGTCAAATGGTCAATCCGGACCGCACCGGCCGAAACCTTCCCCAAACGTTGTCAATGATCAATCCATGGTTCGTCCGGAAGGAAGTGAGTAGGTCAAAAGACGCGGTGCAACCCCCCGATCAAGAAGAAAGACAAGCCAAAGCCATGGCTTGCTCGACCATTACGCCCGAGTAGTCTGGGCGCTGTAAAAGCGTGAGTGGCCCGCATCACCATTCAAACCAACCGGCACCTCGTTGGTTTATTGCGCCAGGATGCCTGCCTGCGTTATCCCTGCCGCAGCCCGCCTCGCCGCGGCAAAAATTCGGATGCCGCCATCGAAACCGCGGACGTAGTCATTGAGAACGACCAGCCCGCCCGGATTGCCACCGCCATCCGCATCGGCCAGCAGACCAACCGGATCGTGTGGCAGAACATCGGACTGGCCTTCGCGGTGAAAGCCACCGTGCTCATCCTGGGGGCGGGTGGATTGGCTACGATGTGGGAAGCCGTGTTTGCCGACGTGGGCATGGCGTTGCTGGCTATTTTGAACGCAGTCCGGATCCAGCGGATGCGGTTTTGAAGGGAGTTTTTAATTTTAAACGACGACAAATAAATCCGGTTTATTATTTTTAATAAGTCTAAATAATAATAAGTTTGCGCCAGAACCCATTCCTACTATGCGCACCCTTACCAACGGTACTTTATCCCACTATCGCAACAAGCTCAGGTACGCGTTTTACGCGGCAACTTTATTAACCAGCGGTGCTTACGCCCAAACCACTCCCGGAGCAACGAGAGATACACTCCCGGATTCCTCGCTGCTCAAAACGCACCTGATGCCCCAAATCACCGTCCTCGGGGAGCGGGCAGGCGTGTTGAACAAGGTACCGGGTTCGGCTACCTACCTCAACTTAAGGGAATTGCTTCGACTGGCACCCATCAGCGGCAACGAAGTCTTTCGCCGGGTACCCGGCTTACACGTGGTGGACGAGGAAGGAGCCGGGCTCCGGGCCAACATCGGCATCCGCGGCCTCGACCCGGATCGCAGCCGGGGCGTGCTGGTACTCGAAGACGGCGTACCCGTGGCCCTGAACCCGTACGGGGAACCGGAAATGTACTACACCCCCTCCATTGACCGCATGGAAGGGGTGGAAGTGCTCAAGGGCAGCGGGCAGATTCTGTTCGGACCGCAAACCATTGGGGGCGTCATCAACTACCTCACGGCGGACCCGCCCGAAAAAAGCAGCGGCAGCATTCGTCTGAGGGGTGGGGAAGGCGGCTTCTTTACGGGCTTGGTGGGCTACGGAAATACTTTCGGCAATACGGGGGTGCAAGTAAACTACCTGCGTCGCCAGGCCGACCGGTGGGGAACGGCTTCCTTTCGCGTCAATGACCTGTCGGCCAAAATCAAGTTCCGGACCAGTGAGCGATCCAGCATCGGCCTGAAACTGGGCGTCTACGACGAAGGGTCGAATTCGACCTACCTGGGCCTTACCCAGCCGATGTACGAAACGGGCGGCCAGGACTACGTGCGGATGGCCCCTGACGACCGGCTGGACGTCCGTCGCTATTCCGCCAGCTTGACCCACGAACACCGTTTTTCGCCAAACGTGAAGCTCCGAACCACGGCCTTTGGTTACACCACCACCCGCAATTGGCAACGGCAGGATTTCTCCGCTTCCCCTACGGCTTCCAACCAAACGGGGACCGTGTGGGGTGATCCGGCCGTCCCGGGCGGAGCCGTGTACATGCGCAACAGCACCGGCAGTCGCAACCGTCAGTTTGAGGTGGCCGGGGTGGAGCCTCGCTTGAGTGTGGATTATTACGTGGGCAAGCTAGCCAGTAAACTGGAAGCCGGTACCCGTTTCCTCTACGAGCGGGCTTTCGAGCAACGGGTGAACGGCCGCAAAGCCGACGCCCGTTCGGGTGACCTGGTGGAAGACGAGATTCGCACCGGCTACGCCTTCAGTGTTTACGCCCAGAACAAGCTTTTCCACACCGAGCGATTCTCCATTACGCCGGGTGTCCGCCTGGAATCCTACCAATACGAGCGAAATATCCTCCGCAACAGCTTCGTCATCAACAACGCAAGCACGGTCCGGGATACCAACTTGGTGGCGGGCAACGACGTGTGGCAGTTGATTCCGGGCATTGGCTTCAACTACAACCTGAAAGAAAACACCACCCTGTTTGCCGGCTTGCACCGCGGCTTTGCCCCCCCGCGGGTAAAGGATGCCGTTACCAACGTGGGACAAGCGTTGCAACTGGACGCCGAAAGCAGTTGGAACGCGGAGATCGGTGCCCGGACCCGGCCCGTTGAAGGTATTAAATTAGAGATGACGGGTTTTCTGATGGATTTTTCCAACCAGATCATTCCCGTATCCGAGTCTTCGGGTGGGACGGGTTCCGGCCTGGTGAATGGCGGCCGCACCCGTCACCAAGGAGTGGAAGCAAGCGTGGATGCGGATCTGGCCAAATTACTGACCGTTCCCCGTTACGCATTCATCCTGAACGTAAACGCTACCTGGGTGGATGCCCACTACCGCGCGGACCGCTTCCAGAGCGACCCTTCCGGAGAAACCATCAACCTGAAGGGTAACCGCACGCCGTACGCCCCCCAATGGTTGGCGTCGGGTGCTTTGACGGTTGAAACGCCTTTCGGGGCGGGTCTGCGCCTGACGGGCAACTACGTGGGCCGTCAATTTACCGATGAACGGAATACGGTTCTTCCTTCCCCCGACGGTCGTACCGGCCAGTTGGCTGCCTATTGCACCTTAGATGCCACGGCTTTCTACGAAATTCCGAAATGGAAAACCTCCTTCAACGTGGCGGTCAAGAATTTGAGCGACGAACGCTACGTTGCCTCCCGCCGTCCGCAGGGAATCCGGGTGGGCTTGCCGCGGTTGGTCACGGCCGGCCTGGATATCCGTTTCTAGGCGGATGCAAAACAACCGAGAGGCGAAACCCAACCCATCGGACCGGAAGGTGGAATCGAGAAGTAGCACGGCAAAAAACCATTTTGAACAAAAGATGCGGATACGAACAAACAACGGCGTTTTGATGCCGGCGACCCTGGCCGCAGCCAGCGTAGCCTTTACGAAAGTGCCCTACGTAGTCCAGTGGGCGGGTGAAATGCGCAACGTGATGCAAAAGGGGGACCTGCGGGCGTACATCTCCCTGGATTCGCTGGCGGACAAACCGCACCTCTACGCGTTGGAACCGGTGGAAGGACTCCAGGGAGAGATCATCATCCTGGATAGCAAACCAGCCATTTCCAGCGTCAAAGACAGTAGGGTAGGATAGCCGTTCAACGCCATTTCAGGAGCAAGGCTTGCTTCCTGGTGTATACTCAAGTCGACCAATGGCAGCCAGTCAACCTGCCGGATTCGGTAGAAACGTTGATGGATGTGGAACATTGTGTACGGGTGGCCGCCCAAAAGCGGGATTGAACGTGAACGAAGCACTTCCTTTTCTGGTGAAGGGATCGGCTCCACATTGTCAGCAAGACCGATGGCTAGCCTCATATGCCCCAGTTGCACCGGCAATCGCAAGTGCATTTCAAGGCTGATCAGCCGCTGACGTTGTTGGGTTTCTACTCGGCGAAGGCCCAGGGTATCTTTACCCACCACGACCGCCACCTTCACGTTCACCTCACCCCGGATGACAACCAGCGGTCAGGACACGTGGAAACGGTGGAGTTGACCCCCGGAATGGGGTTGTTGCTGCCGGGGAACGGAATGTTCTCCTTGGGTCGGAAGACCAACCAACTTAGGCCACTTTCTTTCTGAGCTTCCTTATCGAAGGTGAAGAAACCCCGTACAGGGCAAAGCCGGAAAGAACAGTGATCAGGCCAACCACCGAAAAGGTTTTGAGCAAGACGTTTCCGAAGTTGTCCCGCGACTGGTAATCCATCGTGTGCAGCATCCACAGGAAGTCGAAGAAGCGCCAGGAGCGGTTCCGGAACTTCTGCACCGTGCCCAGTTCGGTGGCCACGTACACGGTGGTGCGATTCGCGTTATCGAAACTCACCGCGTAGGCCGGCAGGGGATTCTCCCGGTATTCGTGGTGCGCGTTCACTTCCGTCAGGTACTCTACCCGGCTTACGGACGCCTGTTCGGTGAACTGACTTTTGGCCACGGCTACCGCTTCCGGTTTGCTCAGGGGCGCCCGCAATTCTCCCGTGGTGGCATCCGCCAGTTGCACGCGTTTGCGGTGAGAGGCATCTCCTTGCAAAACGTAGTTGACCTGGTAATAGGGTTTGTCCAGAATCGGGATCAATTGGAGGTTGAAGAGGGAATCGATTGGCTGAATCCGGCGGAGGTTGTACAACGCTACCTGGGGGGAAACAAAAGGTTGGTCCACCGAAAGTAGCACGGCGGGTTTGCGTTGGTGATCGCCGTGCACCTCATCCATGTTAATCCAACTAAAATAGAGACCACCAATGGTCCACATCAGGAATTGGATGCCCAGGAACAGGCCCAGGTAACGGTGGGTTTTACGGATGCGGTAGCGTAAGCTTTTCTTCGTGTTCATTTTTAACCGAAAGGGCCTAATCCAAATTCATTCGTCGGGCCTTGCCGCGGTTTCGCGGCCGGAAACCAACCCACTGAGTAGCTGCTACCACCAAAACGGTCGCCCCGAACAACGGGAGAAAGGGAAGCGGCCGGTTTTCAATGATCGGGTCCTGTTTCGGGAATCCGCCGAAACAGGACCGGCGAGAGCGGCTGGAACATCAACGGGCCAATACGCGGCTTTCCACCCCCAAATGCGCCAGAATCACGTCGAACACATCCGTGGGTTGAATTACTTCGGCGGACAGCAACGCCGCGCTCCGGGTCATCAGCAGCGGGTATTCGGACTGGGCGTCGGGCACGCGGCCGTGCGAGCCGCGAATGAGGGAGGCGTCCAGGGGAATGATGTCCATCAGCATCCGGAAACCCAGCCGCTTGCGGAGCAACTTCAGGGCCACCTTCGGCATCAGGAACCGGATGGTGGGGTCGGCCAGCATCTCCACCGGATCGTAACCGGGTTTCTTGTGGATGTCGACGATGCGGGCAAAGTCGGGGGCGCGTTGGTCGTCGAGCCAGTAGTAGTAGCTGAACCAGGAGCGGGCGTCGGCGATGGCCACCACCTCGCCCGCGCGCGGGTGGGAAAGGTGCACTTCCTCGCGTTCCGCGCCGGCCAGCACCCGCTCCACGCCCGGCACCCTGGCAATCAACGCCTTTATTTCCGCGATCCGGGCGGGGTTTTTCACGTACACGTGCGCCACCTGGTGGTCGGCCACCGCGAAGGCTTCGCTGGCCCCGGCGTCGAGCAGTTCCGTGCCGCGCTCTTCCCGGGTGGCCAGGTAGCCGTGCTGGCGCAGCGTGCGGTTGAGCGCCACGGGGCGATCTACCGCCGTGATGCCGTATTCCGACAAGACGATGACCTGCGCGCCGCGCCCTTCGTAGAATTCGATGAGTTCGCCGCACACGCCGTCGATTTCGCGCAGGTCAGTCGCAATTTTCGGGTCGTTGGGGCCGAGCCGTTGCAGGTTGTAGTCCAGGTGGGGCAGGTAGACCAGCGTGAGGGTGGGGTTGTGCAACCGATCCACTTCCATGGTGGCGTTGGCAATCCACTGGCTCGACCGGATGGACGTGCGCGGGCCCCAGAACTCGAACAGCGGGAAGGGGCCGAACTTGGCTTGCAGGTGGTCGCGCAAACTGGCGGGGTGCGAATAGCAGTCGGGCAGCTTGCGGCCGTCGGCCAGGTACTGCGGCCGGGGCGTGACCGAGAAGTCGGCGGTGGCGTACATGTTGTACCACCAGAACAGGTTGGCGCAGGTAAAGGCCGGGTCCCGTTGTTTGGCTACGTCCCAGATCTTAGGCCCCTCCACCAGCTTGTTCGACTGGTGCCAGAACCGGATTTCGCACGTGTCGCGGAAGTACCAGCCGTTGCCCACGATGCCGTGCGCGTCGGGCCACTGGCCGGTCAGGTACGTGGCCTGGGCCGAACACGTCACCGCCGGCACGACCGGATGCACCGCCGCCCGCCCGGCCCCTTTCGACCATTGGCTCAGGAACGGGGTGTGTTCTCCGAGCAGACCCGGCGTGAGCCCGACGACGTTGAGGACGATGGTTTTTTTCATGGGGGGTGAGGTTTGGAGAAAAGAAAATGAATGTCGAATGTCGAACCGCATCGGCGGACCGAAGGAATATCGAATGTCGAAGGGGAAGGAAAATGAATGTCGAATCGCGCGGCGGACCGAAGGAATGTCGAATGTCCAACCGCATCGGCGGACCGAAGGAATGTCCAATGTCGAAGGAGAAGGGAGGAAGCAAGCACGGAAAGAAAATCGACATCCATTACTTTTTTGACTGGGCGGTGGAAATGCTTTTGACGAAAATCGAAATTAGCTCGTTGTTCTCTTTCATA
>JACMKY010000309.1 GCA_014379925.1 Cytophagales bacterium
ATCGCTTGCCTGGGCTTGTTCGGGTTGGCCGCCTTCACCGCCGAGCAGCGCACCAGGGAAATCGGCATCCGCAAGGTGTTGGGCGCCAGCGTGGGCAACCTGGTCGGCATGCTTTCCAAAGATTTCCTCCGACTCGTGCTCATGGCCAACGTGCTGGCCTGGCCGCTGGCCTGGTGGGCAATGAACCAGTGGTTGCGGGATTTTGCCTACCGCGTCAACATCGGCGGGGGCGTGTTCGTCGTGGCCGGCGTGGTCGCTTCTCTGATCGCCTTGATCACCATCAGTTTCACCGCCGTCAGGGCTGCGCTGGCCAACCCGGTCAAATCGTTACGCAATGATTAGTGGTGAATGATTAATGAATACTCAAAACGCGTTTTCCCATTCGTCATTCACCATTAATCATCCGTCATTGATTTCAGCAAGGCCTCGCGCGTGGGACGGATGGTAGCGGCTTCGTAGGTGATGCCTTCCCGGTCGAGGTAGTCCATGGTGTCGCGGTAGCGGTCGCTTTCCACCTCAAACCGGCAGACATTGGGGTAAGGTTCGTTGAATAGTTCGACTTCCGTCAGGCTGGCCAATTGCTGCAAACGCTGGTATTGTCGGTTGTCCAAACGGGGCTGATCAATCGTAAAGTACCACACGGGAAGGCTGGATGCGGGGAATGTGGATACGGGTTACTTAAAAATGCCTTCCAGGTTCAGGCTGATGCCCGTGGCCGGGTCGGTGATGAGGCCGGAGGTGAAGGTGGCAATGGGCTGGTCGGGCGTGAGAATGTGCACCGTCTGCAACGGGGGAATTACAATCCAGCACGACTTGACGCCGGCCGGAAAGTAAACGGCTTGGATTTTATCGGTCAAATCGGTGAGGGCTTGCCGGGGGGAAAGGATTTCAATGGTCGTCAGCGGCGGGTCAGTCATCCGGACCGTGTCCTTCATCCAGTCGTAGGTCAGGTTGGGATAGATGGCCAGGTCCGGAACCGCTCTACCCGTGGGAAGTTCCAGGTCCTGCTCCGGCAAGAAGTCATACTGTTGGTCGTAGCGTTTGGCCAATTCCACGTTCAGGCGGTGCTGGATTCGGTTGTGGTTTTTACCGGGCATCGGCTTACCGCGTTCGAGTTCGTAGGCGGATTGAAAATCAGTGGTTTCCATTTGGCGGCGATTTTCCACAAGTTACCTTTTTTGGTGAACAAAGAACCCGATTATCCGGCCGCAAATGCTGGCTCACACGGGTAAAGTTCGTGAATTCATCCACTGGTTTTACCGGTAGCAGGTCCATTGGGCTACCCTCGGGGGCAACCATCCGCCTCACCTGCTTGCCACGCCAAAAAAGGTCTTCGCAGACAAACGCATTCCGCTTCCGAATCTTTGGTTGAATCGACACCGGGTCGAAAACGGAGAGGGCGGCGCAGTGAGGGATACCGTACCCGAAAGGGCATTCCCACTGCGCCGCCCTTTCGGACGGGTGGAGGTCAGTCGAGCCTACTGCACCACCACTTTCTGCTGCACCACCGCGCCACCCAGCTGGATTTGCAGCAGGTAAATGCCCCGCGGCAGTTCGCTCACGGAAAGCGGGAGGTCGGAGGAGGCTGAACCGGAGCGGTTGCGGACGAATTCCCGCTTCACCACCGGTTGACCCAGCCGGTTGTACAAGGACACCCGGAGCAAACGCACCGGCCCGTAGCCGCTCACGCGAAGGGTAAGTTCCCGTTGAACGGGGTTGGGAAACACGCTCACCGACCCGGCAACTTCTTCCTCCGTTCCCGTGATGAGGGGCGGTTGCGGGGGCTTGACCACTTCCGATTGCTTGGGTTGCGCGCTGGTTTCCACCCCCTCGGACCAAGTGGTCACGTTGCGGGTGAACACCCGGAAGAAGTAACGTACGCCGCCGGTCAACCCGGTTACCGTCTGGTCGGTACCCCGGCCCCGGTAAACCACCTTGCCCCCGTCGAAGGCCGCGCCGGGACCGCGGAAGTCCGGATCGGCGGTGTAGCCGGAGCCGTCCCCGGTTGGCTTGAGCTGGATTCCGGCATCGGCTTTGGCTACCACCATCACCTCCTCGAAATCACGGGGGGGCTTGTTCCACCGCACGAATACCCGGGCCGTGTCGGCCGTGGCGGTCAACGCGCTCACGTTCAGGTAGAGATTGCAATCGGGCAGCAGCGTCACTTCGTCCGTGCCCGAAAGTCCAGCGGCATCGGTGACGGTGAGGCGAACGGTGTAGAAGTACGTTTCTCCGTCGCAGCCGACCGCCGCCAGGGTGGTGAAGGTGTTGCGCAGGGTGTCCGTGGGCTCGTCGTGGACGTGGTCGTTGTGGTGCAGGGTCGTTTTCCAGGCGTAGCTGAGCTGGCCCGGGCCGTGCTCGGCGTCCGTAACCGAGGCAGCGAGGGCAAAGGTGGTGTCGCTGGTCAGCGGGTAGGTGGTGTTGCGAACCGGGTTGGTGATCCGGACCACCGGGGCGGTGTTGCTGAGCGACACGTTGAGCGTTGTCGTCGCGGAAAGCCCCTGCGCATCCGTCACCTTGAGCCGGACCTGGTAGAGGGTAGGCACCCCGGGTGGCGCGTTGAACTGATGGCTGGGATCGGCCGCGGTGCTGAAGGCGGAATTGTCACCGAAGTCCCACGCGTAGGTGAGCACCCCGCCTTCGGGATCGCTGGATTTGCTGCCCGTGAATTTGACCGTCAGGGGCGCGGGGCCCTGGGTTTTGTCCGCCGAGGCAACCGCCAGGGGAACGCGGTTGGCGCGGTAGATTACCTGCCGGATTTCCTGCTCGAAGGGAGCGCTGGTGCCTAGGTGGGTGTAGTAGAGGGATCCGTTGAGGGGGTGAACGGCCATGGCCGTCACGTGGGCACCCGTATCGATGAAGTTCACTACCCGCACCGGGTTGTCGAACCCATCCAGTTCGATCTGTTTGATCCACCCCCCGGTGTAGTCACCGTGGAAGTACGTGTTCTGGTACTGGGCCGGAAAGGTGTTGCCCGTGTACCAGACGCCGGCCACGGAAGACTGCCCCTTGAACTGCGCGCCCGCCACCGGCGAATTGGCCGCGCCGACCGAGGCCGTTGCCGCCTGGCCGTTCTGAAAAACGCCGGTGCGCGCTACCACCTGGTTGTGCCGCCATTCGAGCACGGGCCGGGTGTGCAGAAAATGCGGAATGGAGTCCGGGAGGCGCTGGTTGGGGTTGCACGGACTGGGAAGGGAGAGCCCGTTGTTCGGGGTGGCTTGTCCGAGCAGGTCGGTAAAGTTGAGAAATTCCTGCTGGCAGCCATTTGTCCCGAAGAAGGGATTGCGCACGTACGGGTTGGGTACCTTGGTGGCGACGTAGCCGGACTGCTGTTCCAGATTGCTTTCCAAGCCCTGGAAAGCCGGCCAGCCGAAGTTGGTCTTGGGCGTACGCAGCACGTTGAGTTCCTCCCAGACCGACCAACCCACGTCGCCCAGGTAGAAGACCCCGGGATTACCGGCGCTGGGCAGGGCACTTCCCGTATCGGGTCGCTTGGTCATGCGGAAGGGATTGCGCAAACCCAGCGCCCACACCCTCGAACGGGGGGAACGGGGGTTAGCGGCCTGGTAGTACGGGTTGCTGGGTACCCCGTCGCCGGTAGCCGGATCGAGCCGCAACACCTTGCCGCTGAGCACGTCCACTTGTTGGGCCCGGAAAGAACCCACGTTTTGCTGGGCAGTGATGATGCCATCCTGCAGGGCCTGCGCGTAGGACGTCGCCGGTGCCGGGGCACTGCCCACGTCCGCCGACTGAGCGGTACCCGCTTCCCCGCAGGTAGCCAGCAGCGTGCCGTCGGCGCCGAAAACCAGCGATCCGACGCCGTGCGTGGGGGTCATGACCGGAATGCCGGTGGTGATGGTTTCGCCGAGCAGGATCTTGCGGCTACCCGCCACCAGGGAACGGAAACCGTCGGCGGCGTTGGCCTGGTAACGCACGATCCGGCCGATGGTGGCCGTGAAATAATCATTGGCGACCCCGACGTAGCTGGGCTTGCCGAAATTGATGAGGTGGTGCCGGTCCACCACGTAGGACACGTAAAAATACCCGTTGGTGGTAAAGTTCGGGTCAAGGGCAAAACCGAGCATCCCGTGGTCCTGCCAGTTTCCCACCTCTTCGGTGATGTTGAGCAGGGGAGTGGCCGCTTTTTCGTCGTTCTCCACGATCCAGACCTTGCCCGCCTTTTCCCAAACGAACATCCGTCCGTCCTTGGCGAACGTCAGTCCGACCGGCTGGCTCCAATTGCTGCCCACCGTAACGCTCGAAAATCCCGGCGGTGGCGCCTGAGCGACCAAACCGGGAGAAATCAGGCCCAATACCCCTGTCGCGCAGGCGAGGGCCGCCCGTTTCCAGCGTTGTAATTCCCGGGTGAGCGGGTGCGTTTCCTGGCCGCGGGATCGGCTTTCTGGGGCCCGCCCGCTTCCGGAAAGAGCGTGGGTTGGCGAACCGGGCGCGGGTTGGCACCGATGACTTGGCTGCATTGTTTAGGGGGTTGAGTTAAGTTAGGAGAGATCGGTTATTGCCGCTTAATGCACTGGACCGGTCCGAAAGTAACCCCGAAACCGTCGGATGGTTTACATTCGTATTTTCCTTCGTTCGGGACCACGGGGGAAACCGTGCCGGTGGGCGCAAGAGCCGAAGCCCCCGCCCGTAGAAACGGCGGGCGCGATCCGGAACCGGACGAAAGTAGCCGGAATTCGGCGTCTTTCCAAGGGGGATGCGTTTTTTCCGCCTCCGGTTGCGGAAAAGAGGCAACGGGTTCGATCCGGGCGGCGCGAATTATTTGTCACCGTCTTTATTTGACGTTGAATTTTTTCAATTAGTTTTGTCCGTATTCTAAATCTAAACCACGTATGAGATCGAGACCCTTTTTTCGGAGGATTTGCTTTTTGGTCGCCCTGACCGGCGTATTTTTTACGAACGCCTGCACTCCGGAAACCAAAACCGAAGGTGACGGAGCGGACACCGCCGTGGTGACCAGTGCGGATACGAGCGCGGCCAGTTCCGCCCAAACCCCCGAGAGCGTACTGGCCGAAATGCCGCCCGTCAGTGAACTGCCCGCCCTCCTGGAGTTGTCGGGTGCCGTATATACCCAGAACCTGCTGAACAAACCCGATAAGGCCAAGAACTACACCACCACGGCCGATAAGGCGGCGCTGAACCTGGGGGTATACGCCACCGACGTTGGATACCTCTGCGTGTACGGCAAAACCCAGCCTGCCATCACCTACATCCGTTCTTCGCAAGCCTTGGCCGACCACCTCGGCGTAACGAACGCGTTCCAGGCCGAAACGCAGAAACGCTTCGAGCAAAACCTGTCCAACCGCGATTCGCTGACGGCCATTATCGACGAGAACATGCGCTCCACCCACCAGTTCCTCAACGAGAGCGACCGCAAGAACACGGGTGCCCTGGCCGTTACTGGGGGATTCATTGAAGGGTTGTACATTTCCACGGGCCTCATTGAGAATTACCCGAAGGACGTTCCTGCCAACGTGCGTGACCAAGTGCTGGTGGGCCTGGTTACGGCCATCCTCAAGCAGAAGAAGCCGTTGGCCGACCTGATTACCCTCCTGAAGTCGTCGGGCGGGGACGCGCAGGTGACCGAATACGTGACCAGCCTGACGGAATTGTACCAGAAATTCGAGGCCGCCAATTTCGAGGAGAAACTGAAAAACAACCAGGGTGACCTGCTCATCAACGACAAGGACCTGGCCGGCATCACGGCCCAGGTGAAGCAAATCCGCGCCAAGATCGTGGCCTGATCCGGACAAACCGCCCCCGGACGGATGGATACTCCGCTTCGTCAAACTTAACTTCGTCAAAAGGAAGGCTTGCCCGCCGCAAGCCTTCCTTTTGGTGAACGACCCAACGGCCGGAGATTCGCGGCGGCCCCGTTCGGTTTGGACCCCCATAACCCTTACTACCGCTTGCGCCCGCAGTGGCCTCGTGAAACCGCTTCCGGTAGCCCGCCTATTTTTTGCTCGCTCACCGCCCGCAACCGCGCCAAGCACAGACCCGGCCCGGGGAGACCAAATGGTCTTTGGCCTTCGTAAGGTCAACCGTGGATGGTCCATTGGCCATCGACTGTTCGGCGGAGAAATGTCCTGCTGGCTAACTTCGTCTCCTTCTCCGTTTGACGGGTGGAAAGAATCCGCACCACGGTGGCCAGACTCATTCAATCATTTCATCAGCGTAATCAGCGGTCCGGAATCCGATGAACGAACAAGTACTGAGAACCATTGTCGAATTGCTGGCCATGATCGTCAAAGTGGACGGGGTGGGCGAGGGAGAACGCGAAAGCATCGAGAAATTCTTCCGCGAGAACCTCAACGACGCGGCCGTCCGGAATTACCTCCGGGTGTTCGACGGCTACCTGGAAACGGCGACGGCTACCCGGGAGGCCGCTTTCAACCTTTGCACGGCCATTAACCAGGAGCTTTCCCTCAAGCAGAAAATCGTCATCCTGCTGCGCCTCATCGAACTGGTACTGGCGGACCGCCGGTTCTCTCCGGCCGAGGAAGAATTGATGCGGGCCGTTTGCGAAGCCTTCAACATCAGCGACGAACGGTACCAAAACCTGAAAGAGTTCGTGACGGCGGGCGACCTCTACGCGCTCGATTCGTCTTGCATTCTGGTGGTCGATGACCTGCACCACGAAGGCCTGAAGGTGAAGCACTACCACAAAGGCCACCTGGGGGGGAAGCTGGGCATCCTGCGCTTGCCGGACGTGGAGATGTACCTGCTGCGCATTTTTCACTACACCGGGGACATGTTTCTCAACGGCGAGCTTCTCCATACCCAATACGTCTACCCGCTTACCAACGGCAGCGTGGTGCGGAGCGAAAAATCCGAGCCGCTGTACTTCAGCGAGATCGTGGGTAATTTCCGGCGAACCGAATACAAACCCCGCGTCACCTTCACCGCCCGGGACATCGACTACTACTTCAAGGGTGGCAAGCAAGGCCTGCACCGCATCCACATTGCCGAGGAATCAGGTAAGCTGGTGGCCCTGATGGGCGCGAGCGGCTCGGGAAAGTCGACCCTGCTCAACGTACTGAACGGAAACCTGAAGCCCGCCCACGGCAAGGTCACCGTCAACGGTGCGGACGTCCACGCCCAACGCGAGCGGGTGACGGGCGTGATCGGGTACGTACCCCAGGACGACCTGCTGATGGAGGACCTGACGGTGTACCAAAACCTGTATTACGCCGCCAAGCTCTGCTTCAGCCAGCAAACGGAGCCCGAAACCGGGGAACTGGTGAGCCGGACCCTGGCCAGTTTGGGACTGGGTGAAACGGCCCACCTGAAGGTGGGCAACGTGCTGGAGAAGACCATCAGCGGCGGGCAACGCAAGCGACTCAACATCGGGCTCGAACTGCTTCGCCAACCTTCGGTGCTCTTCCTGGACGAACCAACTTCGGGCCTCTCCTCGCGCGATTCGGAGAATATCCTTGACCTGCTGCGCGAGCTGGCCATGATGGGGAAGCTGATCTTCGTGGTCATCCACCAGCCCTCGTCCGACCTGTTCAAGATGTTCGACCGCCTGGTGGTGCTCGACATGGGCGGCTACCAGGTGTACTACGGCGATCCGGTGGAAGCCGTGGTCTACTTCAAGAGCCTGGCCAACCAGATCAACAAGGAGATGGGTTCCTGCCTCTCGTGCGGCAACGTCAATTCCGAGCAGGTGTTCAACATCCTCGAAAGCAAGCTCATCGATGAGTACGGCCACCCGACCACGGCGCGGCGCGTCTCTCCCCAAACCTGGTACGACCACTTTCGGCAAAAGATCCGCTTGCCGGACCCGCTGCCCTCGCTCGAACAGCCCGAAAATAGCCTCCGCATTCCCTCGCGGTGGAATCAGTTCAAAATCTTCGTGGCCCGCGATGTGCGCGCCAAATGGCACAATACGCAATACCTGGTGATCAACCTGTTGCAGGCGCCGTTGCTGGCGTTCGTGCTGGCCTACGTGGCGCGGTATTACAAAACCGACGAGCTCACCGAGCAGGGCACCTACACGTTGGCGGGCAACCTCAACGTGCCTTCCTTCATCTTCATGAGCCTCATCGTAGCCTTGTTCATGGGACTCACCATCAGCGCCGAGGAAATCATCCGCGATGCCCGGATTCTCAAGCGGGAAGCCTTCCTGAACCTGAGCCGCCACAGCTACCTCTCGTCCAAGATCTTCATCCTGTTCAGCTTTTCCGCTTTTCAGGCGTTGGTCTACACCCTGGTCAGCAACTGGATCGTGGGCATTGAAGGGATGACGCTCACTTACTGGGCCGTATACTTTGCCTGCTTCTGCTTCGCCAATATGCTCGGGCTCAACATTTCGGCCACCTTCAAATCGGTCATTACCATCTACATCCTGATCCCGGTGCTGCTCATCCCGCAACTGGTGCTGGGCGGCATCGTCATCGAATTCGACCAGATCAACCCGCAGATCAACCGCCACGACGAGGTGCCGCTGGTGGGCGACCTGATGGCCTCGCGCTGGGCCTTCGAGGCGCTGGCCGTCAGCCAGTACAAGGACAACCGGTTTGAGCGGCAATTCTATCGCCTGGACAAGCAGCTGGCAAACGCTTCTTTCAAGCGGGATTACCTCATTCCCACCCTTTCCTCCAAACTGGCGGACTGCCTGGCCGCCGGGGACTCGGTCGGGGATTCGGCCGGGAGTGGGGCCAACCCGGGGAAAGACCGGCTGGTGAGGAACCTGAACCTGTTGCGGAGCGAAATCCGGAAGGAAATGGTCGCCGTTCCGGGCATCCGCCTGGCGGCGGTGGAGAAGCTTCAAACCGGGCAGTTCGATTTTGCGGTGTCGGAGCAGGCCACGGACTACCTCCGCAACCTGCGGGCCCACTACGTGCGGGTGTACAACCAGGCCAGCCGGTTGCGGGACGGGGCGGTCTCCCGGATCATCGCGGCGAAGGGCTTGGCGGCCTTTCAGGCGGAAAAGGAACGCTTCCAGAACGAAAGCGTCCTGAACCTGGTCACCAACCGGGGGGTGGAAGCGCGGATCGTGGAATACCGGGGCCGGCTGATCCAGAAAATCAATCCGGTGTACCTCGACCCGACCAACATTCTGCACCCGCTGGATTTCCGGGCGCATTTCTTCGCGCCCACCAAGTATTTCCTGGGTTACCACGTTCCGACGCTGTATTTCAACCTGGGTATCCTCTGGCTGATGTCGCTGCTGCTCTACGTCACCCTCTACTTCAATGTGTTCAGAAAGCTGCTGGGGATGCGGCTTCGGCGGGGGAAAAATTGAATGTCGAACCGCGCGGCGGACCGAGAAGAACCGCATCGGCGGACCGAAGGAACTCCGAATCGTGCCGCCGTCCGCGGACGCGGTGCGATTGGACATTGGACATTCTTCGGTTCGACATTCCCTCCTTCCTTCCTTTTTCGTTAACTTGGGGCAGCTTTTCGGTTGGTGTTGGCCATGAGGATTCGGTATCCGCTTTTTCTGGGCTTGTTCGTTCTGACGCTGGCATTGGCTTTCCTGCTGCGCTTCCTGGGAAATCCCTTCGTGGGGGAGGCCGGTGATCCGTACGTGCGGACAGTGCAGGCCCGGGTGCAGCGCGAACTGGTGGTGATGGACGAAAAACTGGCCGACATCCAGCGCGCGTGGGAAAGCACGCCTTCGCCCTCGTTCCCCGACTTGTTCTCCCCCGTTCGAAATCCCGAGGGTCCCACCTGTTTCGTCTACCGGGACTGGCAACTGGTGGCCTGGTCCGATTTTCGGGTGGTTCCCGATTCGGCGGAAATCGCGGGAGAGTACCGGGTCAAGCTGTTAAGCCTGAGGAACGGCAGGTTTCTGGTCAGCAAGCGCGCCTTCGTCCGGGACGGCCACCGGATCGAGGCCTGCGCCCTCCAACCCTTGTACCTGAAGTACAAGGTAGAGAACACCTCCCTGCAATCGGGATTCAACCAGCGGATCATTCCCGGCAACCACCAGCGGATCGAAGCCGAGCCGGCCGCCTCCGGGCGGAACGTGTACGCCGCCGACGGCACGTTCCTGTTTTCGCTGGAGGGGGAAGCCGAGCCGTCTGCCCCGCGCACCCTGCTCAATCTCTCGGTGCTGGCGGGACTGCTGAGCGTGGCCTTCCTGGGAATCTACCTCCGGAAGTGGATGAATGGGCTAGCCCTTCACCGGAATTACGAGGCCGCCTTCGTGCTGCTGGCCGCCTACCTGCTGGCAACCCGGGCGGTGATGTTAACCTACAACCTGCCCTTCTCGTTGGTGGAGTTCGACCTCTTCAATCCCAAATACTACGCTTCCTCCCAGACGTCGCCTTCCTTGGGTGACCTGCTGCTCAACGTGCTGGTCATTGCCACCCTGGGAATATACCTGATCCGCCACTACGCCAAATCCCGGCTGTACCGGCGGTTGGTGGCCTTGCCCGAGTTCTGGCAGGTTGCCCTTTCGGCGGGCATCGTGCTGGGCAGCTACTCCATGCTCTACCTGCACTTCTACGTGTTGCGCACCATCTACCTGCATTCTCAGTTCACGCTCGACATCACCCAGAGCATTGACTTTCCGCTTTTCAAGATCCTCTGCCTGCTGGTCTTCGTGCTCAATTCGGGCGCGTATTTCATGGGGATGCACGTGCTATGCAGCGTCTTCATCCGGCTCAACCCGAGCCGGGCGCGGGCGCTGTTGTCGTTCGGGGTGGGCACAATCACCTACGCGCTGCTGTACTATTTCCTCGACAGCTACTATTCCGTTATTCTGCTGCTCAACGCCTCGTACCTGCTGCTGCTGTACTTTTTGCGCCTTCCCCGGTACCTGTACCGCTTCCGCTACGTCACCACCATCTATTTTTTCGTGGCGGCCCTGGTGTGCGCCACCATCGGGGCGTTTGCCATCTACAACCTGGAAGGAAACAAGCAACGGGAAGACAAGGCTCGGTTCGGGTCGCAACTGCTGGCCGAAAACGACGTGTTCGGGGAGTTTCTGCTCGACGAGGCCGCCCGCACCATCCGCCGGGATCCGTTCATCGAGCGGGTGTTGCAGGACCCGTTCGGTTCGAAGGACAAGATCGTGCAGAAGGTGAAAAATTATTACCTGAGCAGCTACTTCAACCGCTACGACGCCGAGGTGACGGTGTTTGATGCGGAGGGCCGGAATGTCGCCTCTTCTTCGGCCCTGCCCGAATCCGTGCTCACCAGCGATGACAATCTTCCGGGGAAAGCCAACTACGCGGGGTACGCGCGGCGCTACCAGAAGGTCACCTACAAGACCAGCTACCCGAACCTGTACTTCATCAACGAGTTGGGCGGTTCGGTGATCAAACAATACGTGTACTTCATCGAATTGGGCAACCGAGCCAACGGAACGAGCCACCTGGTGATTGACCTCAAGCAAAAGCAGCAGGTTCCGCTGGACGTGTACCCGGAATTGCTGGTGGAAAACCGGTTCCTGCCTTCGGCCGCCAGCCGCCAGTACAGTTACGCCATCTATTCCGGAACCCGGCTGCAATACAGCACCGGAAACTATAACTACGAAGCCGGGCTACCCGCTTCGGTGCGGCGGTCCCCGGCGCTGTTCGACCAGGGAGTGACCCGGCAAGGTTACCAGCACCTGGGCATCCAGGGCGATGACCAACGGATGATCGTGGTTTCGTCGCGGGGGTATCCGCTGACCAGCCTGCTGGCCAACTTCTCCTTTTTGTTCCTGCTGCTGGTGCTGGTAATTGTCCACTTCGTGCTGGCCTACGCGCCGAAGAACCGCGGTTCCCGCACCAACACCAACTTCGCCACCAAAATTCAGCTCTACCTGAACCTGGCGTTTTTCCTGCCCCTGTTCGTGGTGAGCGTGGCCACGGTGAGCATCGTGAACGTGGCCTACCGCGACAGCCTGAGCGAATCGTTCGGCCGGAAAGCCGCGGGGGTCAGCCGGAACCTGCGGCCCTACCTCGGAGGGTTCGGGAAGGAGCAGGTGCCGGATTCGGTTCTGAAGCGGGAACTGAGCCAGATCGCCCGCTATTCTGACTCGGACATTAACGTGTTCACCCCGCAGGGAAAACTGATCCTGACCAGCCAGCCCCTGATCTACGATGGTCTGCTCTCTTCCTACATCAACCCCGAAGCCTACGTGCGGGTGGTGGAAAAACGGGAGAAGGAAGTGATGTTGCCGGAATCGGTGGGCACGCTCCACTACAACTCCGCCTACGTGGGCGTGAAATCGCCGGAAGGCCGGTTGCTGGGCATCGTCAGCATCCCGTTCTTTGAATCCAAGACGGAACTCGACGCGCAGATCATCGAGGTGGTCACCACCATCCTCAATATTTTCACGGCTATCTTCCTCTTTTTTCTGGTGCTTTCCTACTTCGCCACCCGCCTGCTGACCGTGCCGCTGCGGTTGATCACCCGCAAGATCCAGAAGACCAGCCTCCACGACTACAACGAGCCGCTGGAGTGGGATTCGGACGACGAGATCGGCCTGCTGGTGGGCGAATACAACCGGATGCTGTTGAAACTGGAAGCCAGCAAGGCCGCCCTTTCGCAGAGTGAAAAGGAGTCGGCCTGGCGGGAAATGGCGCGTCAGGTGGCCCACGAGATCAAAAATCCGCTCACGCCGATGAAGCTGACTTTGCAACACCTGCGACGCACGCTGCCCGTCGACAACGGCACCCCGCGAAGATCCACCGAAAGGGCTTTCAACACCCTGCTCGAACAGATCGATACCCTCAGCGACATTGCCACTTCCTTTTCGGCTTTTGCCAAAATGCCGGCTCCCAAAAACGAGGTCTTCGAAGTCACGTCGGTGCTGAAGTCCGCCACCGACCTCTACGCCAACGACGCCGACATCGTGCTCGATCTGGAGATTCCCGACCAGGAACTGTTCGTGGTGGGTGACCGGCAGATGATGAGCGGCATTTTTACCAACCTGCTCATCAACGGCATCCAATCCGTGCCGGCCGATCGGCAACCGCACCTCCGGGCAGTGCTTTCGCACCGGGAGGGCCACCACGTCACCATCGAGGTGGGCGACAACGGCACGGGCATCAGCGAGGGCATCCGGTCCAAGGTGTTTTTGCCCAATTTCAGCACCAAGTACGCCGGTTCGGGCATCGGATTGGCCCTGGCCAAGCGAGGGGTCGAACACGCGGGGGGCAGGATCTGGTTTGAAACCGAGGAGGGCGTGGGCACCTCGTTTTTCGTGGAACTGCCCCTGGCCCGGCACTGGCCCACTCGCCAGGAAAGCGCAGTGGAAGGGTGAAAATTCGGTACCGACCTTACAGGGGCCCGAAAGGAGACGGCACGCCCGCGCTTACATCCCAAGCTAGTCCGCCTTATCTTTGTCCTCAACGAGGGTCTTCACGGTAATTCGAAGGGATTCGGGTAGCTAGCCTGACTATCCAACGTTTCACCCATCCACCTTTCCGTAAGTCCGCCGTCCGAATTGCCACCAACCCGCCCGCCGGTGACGACCGTCCGCTGCCAACCGTTCGTTTGCTTTTCGGCCCTGCTGCTGTTGCTGATCGGCGGGGAGAACGCCCGCGCCCAGTTATCTAACCTGCGGACCCGCTGGGTTGCCACCGGGTCCGGGACCGCGTCCACGCCACTGGATACGCTGGGCGTGCTGCCGGGCAGCCTGGAAATTCTTTCGCCCGCCGACTCGAGTTGGCGGCTGGTTTTCGATTCTGGCACCAATACCCTCCTCGTTCGGGGCCGTTCGCTGCCCGATTCGGTGTTGGTCCGGTACCGCACGCTGCCCTCCCACCTGGGCCGTTCGCACTTCCGGCGCCAACTGGATGCGTCCGACTCTTCCGCCTGGTACCGCGAATCTTCCCTGACCGGGGCACGCGCCAACGACCCGCCCGAAACGCGCGAGGAGTTTTTTACCACCGGAGGCCTTCATAAGAGCGGCAGCCTCACGCGGGGCATCGCCGTGGGCAACACCCAGAACGTGTTCGTCAATTCGGCCCTGAACCTGCAGTTGGACGGTCCCCTTAGCGACGACCTTTCGCTGACGGCCGTCATTTCCGACCAGAACGTGCCCTTCCAGCCGGAGGGCAACACGCAGCAGCTTCAACAGTTCGACAAGGTATTTGTGCAACTGGGCTACCAGGACCGGAAAGCGCCCGTCACGCGGGGAACCCTTACCGTGGGCGACATCGTGATGCGCAACCCGCTTCCCAACGACGGCGGTACGCTTCGCCGAACGGACGGGTCGCCGTTCGCCGGACGGTACGGTAGCCGCCAGCCGTGGGCCTCTTACTTCTTGCGGTATTACAAAAACGTGCAGGGCGGGCAGGTAGCGGCGGTTTACCGGCTGGGCAACGGCGGCGATTCTACCTTGGCCAACGCCCGTACGTCGGCGGGCGTGGCCGTGGCCAAGGGCAAGTTCGCCTCCGTTTTGGTGGAAGCCACTGAAGGAAGTCAGGGACCATACCGCCTGCGCGGGCCCGGCAACGAACGGTTTATCGTCGTGCTGGCCAACTCGGAAAAAGTGTACCTGGATGGCCAACTGCTCCGGCGCGGCTTCAACTTCGACTACGTGATCGACTATAACCAAGCCGAAATTGTATTCAATACCAACGTGGTAATCACCAAGTTCTCGCGCATCCGCGTGGACTTCGAATACGCCGACCGCAACTACAGCCGCACCATCCTGAACGCCGGACACACCCAGCGCACGGGGGGCCTGACCCTTTCGGCCGGCTACTACGCCGAACGCGACAACCCGCGCAACCCGCTGCTGCTCGACCTGAGCGACGAAGACAAGCGCCTGTTGAGCAGCGTCGGCGATCGCCTGCCGGATGCGGTGGCTTCGGGTGCCACCCGGCTTGATGCCTACGATCCGGGTCTGCCGCTCTACCGTCGAACCGATACCACCGCCAACGCCTCCCCCTACCCGGGCGTCTACGTGTACGCGACCGACCCGGCCACGGCGCGTTACCAACTTCAATTCACGGAGCTGGGGCCGGGAGAGGGCAATTACCGCCTGAAGAATAACGCGGTCAACGGGCGGGTGTACGAGTGGGTGGCTCCCGTGGGTGGGGTGCCACAGGGCAGCTTCGAGCCGGTGCGTCCCTTGCCGGCGCCCGCCAAGAAGCAGCTGGTGACGCTGGGGGGCGAGTACGCCCTCAACGAACGGGAAGCCCTCTTCGGGGAAATGGCGTTGAGTGAGCAGGATGTCAACCTGTTCTCGTCCCTCGACGCGGCCGACGACCGGGGAACGGCCTTCAAGGTCGGGTACGTGAACCGGGGGCGACCGCTGGCGTTTTTGCCCGGCTACGAATGGGTGGGCGGCGTGGACTACGAGCACGACAGTCGGCACTTCCGCCCCATCGACCGCTTCCGGGACATCGAGTACGACCGCGACTGGAGCGCCAACCCGGATTCGGCCGGGGCCGCCGACCGGATCTTTAACGTGAGCGTGGGCGTGGTGGTCCCGGCGGGCCGAACCGATACCACCCGGGTGGCGGCCCCCGACTCGCTGGCCAACCAGGGTTCTGCCGACCGGACGGACGGACGGATCGCGAACCAGCGTTCCGCCGACCAACTCACATACCGGCTGGGTCGTCGGATGCGGGGAGGCGAAATCAACGGAACGCAGCACCGGGTGGAATTGTCGAAGAACCTGGGTGGGTGGTGGGTGCGGGCGGAGGTTTTTTCGCTCCGCAACCGCCAGGCCCGGCTCACGTCCGACTGGCAGCGGGTGCGGACTGAACTGGCCCACCGGGGCCGCCGCTGGGTGCCCGGTTACGTCTACCGCCTCGACCGGAACGCCCTCACCGCCCGCAACGACTCGGTGGTGGGCACGGCGATGAACTTCGACGAGCACCAGGTCTACCTGCGCACCAACGATTCGATCCGTACCCGCTTCGGGGCCGACTACGCCTACCGCCGCGACAACGCCCCCCTGGCCGGAAGGCTGGTGCGGAACAACGTGGCGCACACGGCCAACCTTTTACTCAACGCCCGCATCCGGGACCAGGACCTGGCCTTGGCATTTACCTACCGCCAGATCGCCAACCTGAACGTGAAATCGGATGACCCTTCGACCCCGCCCAAAGAGGAAACGCTGATGGGCCGCCTGGACTGGAACGCGGACTTTTTCGGGCGGGCGGTGCGTTCCGAACTGAGCTTCGCCGTGGCCACGGGGCGCGAACTCAAGCGCGAATACGTGTTTCTGCCCGTGCCGACCGGGCAGGGTACGCACACCTGGCGCGACGAAAACGGCGACGGGGTAAAGGATCTGGACGAATTCTACGAAGCGATCAACTTCGACGAACGCACCTACGCCAAGTTCTTCGTGCCCACCGACCAGTACCTGCGGGCCTACACCAACAACTTCAACTACCGGCTCAACCTGACCCCGCCGCGCCGCTGGCGGGAAGGCGGGGCGTTGCTGGCTTTCTTCTCGAAACTGTCGAGCGTGTCGTCGTGGAGCATCAACCGGCGGATGACCGACGACCGGGTGTGGGAGCGCTTCGTGCCCTTTGCCGTCATCGCCCCCGAAAACATCCTTTCCAACCAGGAAGCCCTGCGCGCGACGCTGTTCTTCAACCGGAGCAATCCCCGCTACGGGATGGACCTGGCGGTGCTGCGTTCCCGCCAGAAGCAGTTGCTGACCAACGGTTTCGAAGGCCGCAACGCGCAGGAGTACAAGCTCACCGCGCGCACCAACCTGCGCCGCGACTGGAGCGTGCGGCTGGCCAACGTCCGCACCGTGCGCACCACGCAGTCGGACTTCCTCACTTCGCGCAACTACCGCATCGAAACCTACCAGACCAAGCCCGAACTGAGTTACCAACCTTCCAACGACTTCCGCCTGACCACCGCCTACGCCTACGCCCGCAAGCGCAACGCATTCACCGAAAACACCGCCGAACGAGCCACCTTCCACGAGGTTCTGCTGGAAACCCGCTGGACGAAAGTATCGGAGCGGACCTGGGCGGCTACGCTGCGCTACGCGATGATTGATTTCGCGGGCGACCCCAACACCGCGCTGGGCTACGAAATGCTGGAAGCCCTGCGCCCCGGCAACAACCTGACCTGGTCGGTGAACTGGCAGCAAAAGCTGACGGGCGGCCTGCAACTGACCCTCCACTACGAAGGCCGCCGCGCCGCCGCCGCGCCCGCCGTCCACGTCGGACGGGTGCAGCTGGCGGCGTTGTTTTGAGGGCAGCGGGTGAGGAAGGTTAAGCGTGGCGAAAGGCTACCCCATTACCGCTCTTTTCAATTATTCCCTACTGCCAACCCCGGGGCAAGCGTGGCGGGAGACCACCTTGGCGTTTGAGTGAGTTAATGGTTCTTTCAGCTAATTTTGCCGTTCAGGCAGGCGGTTGAACAGAGCTATACAATCCAACAATGAACCTGTTTATGACCAACCTATTGGCCGAGATTGATGCGTTGGTTGCCCGTTTGCCCGCCACGGTGCAACAAGCCCTTGATCGCGTTACGTCCCGGCAAACGTTCGCCAGAGGCGATTACCTGCTTCGCCAGGGCGACGTTTGCCGGTATACGTATTTCATCGAAACGGGACTGGCCCGCAAGTACTATTTGGTTGACGGACGGGAAATCACCACGGAGTTCTATTTTTCCCAGGACCTCGCCCTGTCGATGACCAGCTACACCATTCAAGTACCCAGTCAGGAGTTTATCCAGGCGCTGGAAAATACGACGGCATTGCGCACCGACTACCGCGCGTTTCAGGCGTTGAAAACCCAGTTCCCCGTACTGATGGAACTGGATTTGCGGCTGACCGAATACTACGCCCTCTGGCAGGAGGAGCGGCTCCGGCAGTTTCGGACGCTGGACGCTACCCAACGGTACGAGCGCTTGCTCCGCACCCAATCCCAGTGGGTGCAACACCTGCAACTGACCCACATTGCTTCCTACCTGGGCGTATCGATCGAAACCCTCAGCCGCATTCGGGCGAAGTTGGCTTCAACCAACCGAATTTGACGTAGGTCAAATAATGGATTGGCGCGGATGGGCATTTTTGCGGCCCAACCACCAACTTCTCATGACCAATCGCATCATCGGCTTCGACCTGGCCCGTGCCTACGCCATCTTCGGCATGTTCATCGTCAATTTCAACACCGTTTTCGGTTCGCACCAAGCCACCTCCGGGCTGGGCGGGTTCCTGAATCTGTTCAACGGCAATTCCAGCACTGCCTTCGTGATTCTGGCGGGCATGGGGGTTTCGTTGATGACCAACCGACCCGATTACAGTTTACTCGAAAAGAGTCAGTTGAGACGGAAGGTGATTCGCCGGTCGTGGTTTTTGTTCGCGTTGGGACTCCTGCTGTACCAGTGGTGGCCCGCCGATATTCTGCACTTTTACGGGGGGTATATGCACGTGGCGGCCTGGTTGCTGTTCGCGCCGAAGCGATTGTATTTGCTGGTGGCCGGCGGGGCCATTGTCGGTTTTCACGGGTTGCTGCCGGTGATTCCCTACGAGGCCGGCTGGAACTTCAATACCCTTGAATACGCCGATTTCTGGACGGTGACCGGCTTCCTGCGCAACACGTTTTACAACGGTTGGAATCCCCTTTTTCCCTGGCTGGCGTTCTTCCTGCTGGGGATGTGGCTTGGCCGGCTCGACTGGCAGCAACGCCGGGTCAGGCGGTGGGTATTCGGCACCGGGGCGGTGGTTTTGGCCCTCATCGAAGGCATTCAAGGCCTGGTTACTCACCACCCGCTCGGCCCGGAGGTGACTTTCTACCTCACGGCTGATTACCTGCCGCCCTTTCTGCCATTCATGCTCGGTACGGCCAGTTTTGCCCTGGTGCTGCTGGTCATTTGCCTCCGGATTGGCAACCGTTTTGCCGATCATCCGCTTTTGCGGGCCCTGTCAGCAACGGGGCAGATGACGCTGACGCACTACCTTCTTCACCTGACGTTGGGTATAGTACTGTTTGGGGGGCTAACGGGTCGCGCCTACACGGGTGCCGTCACCGAACAACCCCCCGAATCGCCGGCGGCAATCCTGTTGTTTGCCGTGGCTTTCTACGCGCTCAGTGTATTGTTGAGTACCGTTTGGAGCCGAAAATTCCGGCACGGGCCGCTGGAGATGCTGATGCGGAAGGCAACGAGTTAGAGAAACCCTGCGTAAACAACCACTTGGCGTCGGTCTGTAAAGGGCCGGTTTGGTAGATTATTTCACCTTAAGCTCGCCAAATGGACCCGCAGAGGTCGCAAACAGGCCTCGCGTAGCCGCCTTAGTATCTTTTCACTTTTGGCGTTTCGTACCGATGACAACGCGGTACCGCCCTTCATTTCCGGGCGGTTGAACGGAAATTGCCCGGACAAACTTCGGCAACATTCGGATTAGGAGTTGGACTTTACAAAAATGCCCATAAGTTTGCGTCTAACGCAGTGAATCGTCATTCATCAAGCTAACTTTTTAAAACCATCAGGTATGGCTTCCATTTCAAGATCAATCGGAAAAATCATTTTCGGGAAAATGATGCCCCGGGTTATGTACCCCGTAGTGCGCGGCCGCTTGAAGGGCGCGCGGTTTACTTTAGGTTCCATCGCCGGGCAGGGAGGGGGTGGTTCGGTTTACTTCGGAATGATCGAGCCGCACCAGACCAACGCCTTCGTCGAAACGCTCCGGGAGGGGCAGACGGTACTTGACCTGGGTGCCAATGTCGGGTACTACTCCGTCCTGGCCTCCCGCCTGGTCGGAACGAAGGGTCGCGTGGTATCCTTCGAACCATCCGTCCGGAATTTGTCGCTCCTTTACCGGCACCTCCGGGCAAACCAGGCCGAAAACGTGATGGTAATTCCCGCCGCCTGTTCCGATACTCACCAACTGGCCTTGTTCGCGTCGGGGGACACCTACGCCACGGGACACTTGGTCGAAGGCCAGGAAAACGCGGCCAGCCGGATCCAGGTAACCGCCGTACCCTGCCTGACGGTTGACGAAGTGGTGGAGCGGTTAGACCTCTCGCCCGACGTGATGAAGATCGACGTGGAGGGGGCGGAGCTCGACGTACTCAAGGGCGCCGCGAAAACGCTTGCCGATTGCCAACCCGCCATCTTCCTCTCCGTCCACTCCGACCAACTAAGGGAAAGCTGCTCTAAGCTGCTCGAGGAACTGGGCTACGTCGTCGAAACCATCAACCAGGAAGATCCCAACGAACTGCTGGCAAAACACCAAGGACACCAGAAAAACGACCTCCCCGCGTCCGGCCCGCCCGCTTCCTCCCCGAAACCAAATCCGCAAAACGAGCCCGCGACGGCTTCGCCAGCGCGCGGAACGTGAAGCGTTAGGAATGGTTGAGAGCCAATAACCAGCCAAACCCGGATGGGCACCGGATGGAGCGGAGTGCCGTGCGGTTCGACATTCCGTTCCTTTTCTCTTTAATTTGACAGTGACGCAACGCCCGCTCCGCCCGTAAAAAGCGGCCCGCCTACGGTTGCCACCGTCCGAATACGGACAAGCCGTGTCCGTATTCGGACGGGATTTTTTTGATAAATTTGATTTTATTTCGTGGGAATCTGATTGTTAACTGGTTGGATGTTTGGCAGGTTTGTTGATTGACGGAAGTACCCTTGGAAAGAAAGGACGCTTCCCGGCCTGAATCATCTCCGCCCAACTTACTGCCAGTACGAACGCCTTCCGGTGAAGTCCCGGTGGAATAAAGCCGAAGGACACCGTTCCCGGTTCATCTTTCAAGCACGTGACCTGCAACAACCGACTCACTACTTGCCAGGTGATGCGTGTTCATTTACCACTTATGACTGACGACTGCTCACCCCTATGCTGCAAAACTACTTCACCATCGCCTTGCGGAACTTTGGCAAGCACCTTGGATACACGTTGTTGAACGTGTTTGGACTGGCCGTCAGCCTGGCGGTTGCCGCCCTGATCGGGTTGTTCGTCCGGAATGAAAGCAGCTACGACCGGTGGATCGGCAACGAACAAAACATCTTTCGGGTCTACAAACAGTGGACCGCGGGTGACGGCGGGAATACGTACACCCCGGTTCCGCTGGCGCCGACCCTGCGCGAACAATTCCCGGAAATCCGGGCGGCAACGCGGCTGGAAAATTACGGGGAAGCCTTGCTGACCACCGAAGAAAACAAATCGCTTTACGTAAAAGAAGCGGTGATGACGGATTCCAGTTTCCTGGCCGTCATACCCTTCCCCCTGGCGAGCGGCGACCCCCGGACGGCGCTCCGGCAACCCCATTCGGCCCTCCTGGCCCACGCCCTGGCCCGAAAACTTTACGGCAGTCAAAACCCGGTGGGAAAAATCATCCGGTTCAACGACCGGACTGACTACAAAATTACGGGCGTGCTGGCCCCACCCGCCGGCAATACGCACCTGGAGGGGGAGATTTTCCTCAACGATTCGGACCAGTACAAGTACTTTTCCTGGACGGGCAACAGCCCGGCGACTTACGTAGCGCGGCACCCATCCAGCGAAGTAGCACCGTTGGAGCAGAAAATAACCCGGGTAATCAACGCGTACGTACGGCAGGACTACCTGAAGGCCAAAGTCAACTACGACCAACTGCCGACCTGGCGGCTGCAACCCCTGCGGGATATCCACCTGCGTTCGCTGAACATGAACGGGTCTTTTGAGAGCAAAGGCGATTACCGGAACCTGCTCATCCTCGGGTCGGTGGCGGCGTTGGTGCTGCTCATCGCCGGCATCAACTACACCAACCTGGCCACGGCGCAGGCCACCCGGCGCGCGCGCGAGGTGGGTGTCCGCAAGGTGACGGGGGCTACCCGGGCAGAACTGGTTGCGCAGTTCCTGCTGGAGGCGGCCCTGCAAAGCCTGGCAGCCCTGCCCCTGGCGGTTTTGCTGGCCACCGTGTTCCTGCCGGCTTTCAACGTCGTCACCGACCGGCAACTGACGTTGGGCTGGGCCGAATGGTCTTCCATCGGTGGCTATATGTTGCTGCTGGTGATGGGCCTGGGGTTGATTTCCGGTATTTACCCGGCTTTCTTCCTCTCATCGTACCGGCCAACGGAGGTGCTAAAGGGCAACCTGTTGCGGGGCAACCGCGGCCAGGCGTTGCGCCGGGGGTTGGTGGTTGCCCAGTTTACCCTGGCCATTGCCATTGCCGTCGTGATGACGCTGATCTACCAGCAAGTGCAGTACATGCAGAAGCAGGAACTCGGTTTTCGTCCGGGTCAGGTGCTGGTGATTCCGATCAACACCGACGAAACCCCCGGCCGCATCCAGGCCCTGAAGCCGGAGTTGTTGCAAAACCCGCGCGTCGAGGGCCTCACCACGACGGTGAGCCTGCCCGGGAAAGGGGAGCCCGACTACGGGGTGCACATCGACGGGGTGGACAAGGACCAGAGCATTGACATCTTTTTTACCGACGCCGACTTCGCCCGGACGCTGGGTCTGAAAATGGCGCAGGGCCGTTTTTTCTCCCCCGAATTCCCTTCCGACACGGCCAATGCCTTCGTGGTCAACGAGGCGTTTGTCCGGCAATACCGACTGGCCAGTCCGGTTGGTCACCGGATGCGGTTCAGTGGCGAGCCGGCCTACGGCACGATCGTGGGCGTGGTCCGGGATTTTCACTTCCAGGGGCTGCAAAACAAGATCGGACCGCTCGTCTTTTGCGGGAATTATAAAAGGCACGGCTTTGCCAACTACGCAGCCATTCGCCTGGCATCGCCGGATATCCGGTCTACCGTGGCTTGGGTCGAAAAGTTCTGGAAGCGCGTGGAACCGGCCCACCCCATGCGCTACACCTTCCTCGACGACGATTTTGCCAAGCAGTACGCGGATCAGACCCGCCTGGGGCAAACGTTGCTGTACGCCACCTTCCTGACGCTTTTCATCGCCTCGCTGGGTTTGTTCGGTCTGGCTTCCTTCATGGCCGGGCAACGCACCAAGGAGATCGGCGTCCGCAAGGTGTTGGGGGCCTCAGTGGGCAGCATTGTGGCGTTGCTCTCGAAAGATTTCCTGCGGTTGGTCCTCGTGGCCAACGTCATTGCCTGGCCACTGGCCTGGTACGTGACCAACCGGTGGTTGGCCGATTTTGCCTACCGGATTGCCATCGGCTGGTGGGTATTCGCGGGGGTAGGCGGCGGCATCCTGCTCATTGCCCTGCTCACGGTCAGTTTCCAAGCCATGAAAGCGGCCGTCGCCAATCCGGTGAAGTCTTTGCGTACGGAGTGAGGGTCGGGCAGGGAAGGGCAGGGGTTTACCGCGTTTGAGTTCGGTTGTAACCAGTGATTGAAAAATTCGTTGCCGAGGCGGGACAGTGGGTCCGATCAAGGGTACTCGTCCCAAGCAATTCCGTCGTGCGGAGGGTATAACCGTTAGAATTGAACACGCTTACCTTGATTTTATCCACGACAATTATACTGTGTACCATGATAAAATGCGCGGTTCCGCTCGTGCGCGTGTCAAGTTCAATTTCAGCCGAAGATTTTTATTGCCATCAACTCGGATTTACCAAAGTCTTTGCCAATCGCCCTGATGCATCAAAGGCTGATCCCTGTTACTTTGGCGTCAGTCGCGATGGTACACTGATTCATTTGTCTTCTTTTTCCGGCGACGGGATAGCAGGACACGTAATTAATCTGTTTGTCAACGACGTTGATGCGCTGCGCAATGAATTTGTTTCAAAGGGAGTAAAAATTGATCTGGAACCGACTAACCAAACCTGGGATAACCGAGAGATGTACGTCAGAGACGCCGATAACAATTGCCTTCGGTTTCTCCAGGAAGGGGTTAGCAAAGAGGCATAATGCTTCCAACACTACCGCAACCAACGCTGGTCAGCCCATTTCTGGTTTGACATTCCACTACTCGTGAAGTATTCCCTGCCTCGCCTTTTTCTGTAAAACGGAGCGTGATCCGATCAACGTGATTCGATCAGCTTTTTTCCTTCAGCGCGGCTATTTTGATGGACTTGAACTTCACGTTGCCGTGTTTGGCGTACAGCCATAAAAAACTGCCTTTCTGTTCCGGCGTCCGGTTGATGATGCATCTTTTGCCGTCAACGCACACGTCGATGATGTCGCCCGCCATGATTACCTCAATTTTCGTGGGCTTATTGAGCCCTTCCACCGCTTCGATGCGGGTATTGCCCAGGCTGACGACGCGGGCATTGGCCGAGAAATTCAACTTGTACCCGGCGCTGGCTTTTTCGTTGGACCGGAGGTGCAGCCCGTATTCTTCGTTGTCGCCCAGCGGCTCAATTTCCAGGGTGATCCGGCAGTTGACCGGGACTTTTTCAAAATGGGCGGCTCCCAAACCATTGGGGGAATTGAGGTGCAATTCATCGGCATTTCCGCGGGGGTTGGTGGCCGCCGGAAAAACGGGCAGCGGGAGCGGAGCACCCGTTTCGGGCGTCATTTCGGCCGGAAACCTGGTGCCCAGGGTGCCATCTTCGAGTTGGATCACCTCCCGGAAAACCGCGCTGCCCCCGAAGATTTCTTTTCCCTGGTCCTGGTTGTCTTTTCGGGAGGGCACCCAGGCGGCCGCGATCCGGCGCTGGCCGGCAAATTCCGCGGTTTTGGCCACGTTCGACATTTCTTCCTTCAGCGCCTGGTAGCGCGGGTATTGCCAGGGACCGTACTGGCTCCTGGATTTTACGTAGTACGTGTCACCGTGATTGCTGTACACCAGATAATACCAGCCATTCCACCGGAAGTAATCCGGACACTCCGGAACGGAATTCTGACCGGTCAACACGGGGGGATTTACTTCCCATTTTTTTAAATCCCGGGAGGCAACCCGGACCAGACAGCCATCCTGCCCTTGCAGGGGGGCGTTGGTTTCTCGGCTGGAAACGAATAAGTTGAAAACGCCATCCGAATCAACCACGGCTTTGGGATCCCGGAAATCCCGGCCGCTGTATCCCGGGGGAGCGGTGAAAAAAGGATTGGGTTGCTGCTTCTTGAAATGAATGCCGTCGTCACTCACCGCGTAACTCAGTTGTTCGTTGGTTTTGCCATCCTTCACCAGCCGGGTGGCGTAGAAGGCGTAAAATTGGTTGTTGGCGTGCACCAACGAACCCGTACAGATGGACTTTTCCCATTCTTCATCGATGCCCAACACAACGGGGTGATGCGTCCACTGTTTAAGATCGGTGGTCGTGCTCAATACCCATTGGTGCCCGCCGTACCCGTTTAAAGCGGTGTGGTGGCCTTGGTCAATCAACCAGTACAGGTAGTAGGTCCCGTTGTGAGCGAAGGGAATGCAATCGCCCACGAATAGATTTTCTCCCGCCGGGGTGAAATACTGCATTTTCTCATTGGGTTGTAGGCCTGGATTGTAATCCACTTTAAATTGCGCCCGGGCGTGAAGAAGTAATCCCAGTAACAAGGTGAGGAAGGTTGCGGTCTTTTTCATGGTAGATTTACATTGGTATTCAGCAAATAGAATATTTTCTTTTAGCCGTTTCACGTTGCTTTATCGCACGACTATAATTTCATTTCGGTACAAGGCTACCCGGACAAAAAGCCCAGAAGCTTCGACTTCGCTCAGCCGGACTTTAAACGAACAATCTCTGTTGAGTCTGGCTGAGCGAAGTCGAAGTCTTTCGCTTAGCTGATCATTCCTGCAAACAACTATCCCCATTACAATTACAGACTGCGGGGACTTTTGCCTTCGCGCCAATGATCTTCAATGGCTTCCAGCGATTTTCCTTTCGTCTCGGGAATGTAGTAATACCCCCAAATCAAGCCGAGCAGACAGAGCAGGCCGTACATCCAGAACGTGGACGCGATGCCGATCGAATTGACGAGTTTCAGGAAAGTGTAGGCGATGATGGCGTTGAATCCCCAGTGGGACATCGAACCGATGCTCATGCCGATGCCCCGCACGCGGAGGGGAAAGACTTCCGAAATCAACAACCAACCCAACGGAGCCAGGCTGATGGCAATGAACACGATGTAGAAGACAATGCTGAGCACGGCAAAATAGGGCAGGCTGTCGCCGAGGGTGTCCTTGAAGTAAAAACAGAGACCCATCAGGGCCAGCGAAGGAATCATGCCCGAAATGCCGACGATGTACAGCCTTCTTCTCCCGACGCGGTCGAGCAGGAAAATCGACAGGAAGCACGACAAGACATTGACGACCCCGATGACGATGGCGGGCAGAATCGATTCGGTATTGCTCACAATGCCAGCCATGCCGAAAATAATGGGCGAATAGTAGATGATGGTGTTGACCCCGGAAAATTGCTGAAAAAAGAAGATGCCCACCGTGATGATCAGGGCTGGCCGTAGCCAGGGTTGGAGAATTTCCCGGTAACTCACCCTTTGCTGAGAAGCCATCTGCACTTCCTGCTTCAGGTCGGCCATGGTCTGCTCCACCAGATCCGGGTCCTCTACCTTGGTTAAAACCCGCCAGCCTTCGTCGTACCGCTGCTTGCTCACCAACCAACGGGGCGTTTCGGGCAGGAACAGCATGCCGATGAACAGCACAAGGGCCGGAAAGAACCCCACCAAAAACATCCACCGCCACGATTCGAGGTTCTGATCGTCCGAGAGCCAGTAGTCGGTGATTTAAGATACCAGGATACCGATCGTGATCATGAGTTGGTTCAACGTGACCAGGGCGCCCCTTCGCCGGGCCGGGGAGATTTCGGCGATGTACATGGGCACCACGTAGGAGGTAATTCCAATGGCGACGCCAATGGTGATGCGCATGGCAATCAGCACCGTGATGTTGGAGGCAAACGCACATCCCAACGCGCCGATCGCGAAAATGACGGCGTTGATGATGATTGATTTCTTCCGGCCCAGGGCGTCACACAACCGGCCGCTGGTTACGGCCCCCAGCACGGCACCGATCAAGACCGTAGTGGTTACCCACTCCAGGTTGGCATCACTCAGCTGCCAGTACTGTTTCAGAAAGGGAAGCGCCCCGGATATGACCCCGGTGTCGAAACCAAACAGCAAACCGCCGGTTGCCGCAATGATGGCAATCAATAAAACGTTGGATTTCACGGGCCTGGATTTTTGATCAAGGTTGCTGAACGAGGCGCTGATTAAATAATTCCGCGACTTACGGCTGTTTACCACCTCCGGTAAAATCCCCTTGGCGGCATCAATTCCAAATGGATTCCAGCGGGTAGATTCGACTCTCTTTCAGGGTGGCGGGTCCTTGCGAGCTGATTTCGATTTTTGTAAAATCCCCGTTGGGAAAGAACAAGTCCGTCATCACCGTCCGGCCGCCGTTGGCAAACACCTCCACCGACGAGACATCCAGTAGGATCTGCAAGTTCAACTGACCATCCCGGATCGGGAGGGGGGCCACGTGCCGGCCGGGAAATCCGGCTTGAAAGTTGGTTTTACCGGACGCAGTTCGGTCAATGAACAGTTGCTGGTCGGCAACGGAG
>JACMKY010000310.1 GCA_014379925.1 Cytophagales bacterium
GTTGGCATCGAGCGCACTTTCTTCGGTCCCCAGGCGGCCTGGCGTGAGTACCGTAATCCCGGAGGTAATGACAAAGGGGCGGCCCGACCCCGTGAGGGCGGCGCCAAGCGCCTCGACCGCGCGCCGGTCCGTCTCGCCGGCGGTGGCGTAGGCGGAGAAGTCGTGCCCGAACGCCGTGTGGATGACGCCATCCGAAGCCGCTGCCCCGCGCCGCAGGCTGTCAAGGTCGTCGAGCGTACCCCGGTGCACCTCGGCTCCCGCGGCGGCCAGCGCCCGGGCCGTCTCCTCGGAGCGGGCGAGGCCGAGTACCTGATGGCCCGCGCCGAGTAATTCCTGAACAATGGCCGAGCCGATAAAGCCCGTAGCGCCGGTGACGAAGACACGCATAGGTTGGTTCTTTGGAGGGGGTTGGTTTCTACGCCACAAAGGTACAGCGGGCGGGCCGCGGCGGGTTTACGCGAGTCAAACCATCTACTGAATAATTCAAACAATTGTCCTAGCCCCGGAAGGCACCCGGGACCAAGCCAGTCTGACGCTTGAAGAAATTACAGAAATGCGCCACGTCGGCAAAGCCCAGGCTGTCGGAGATTTCCGAGATGGTCCAGTTCGTTTGTTTCCGCAACATCTTGGCTTCCTGCGCCACCCGGCCGCCAACCAGCGCGGTGGTCGTGTGGCCGGTCGTTTCTTTCAGCACCCGGTTGAGGTGATTGACGTGCACCGCCAGTTGGTCGGCGTAGTCCTTGGCCGTGCGCAGACGCAGCTGTTGCTGCGGGGTTGCAAGGGGAAACTGCCGTTCCAGCAGTTCGGCAAACCGGGCCGTTACCCGGGCCGAAGCAGTGTGGGGGGAGCCAGTACCGGTGTCGGCTGGCGCTTCTGTCCGACGTGGATTAATTCCCACGGGTAAGCACGCAGCAGGTCGTACTTGTAGGCATAGCCGGACGTAATTTCCTGGGCCATCTTTTCAAAAATGGCCTCAATCGCCGCGTATTGGGCGCTGGTTACTGCCAACACCGGGTACGCACCCGGCTGAAAAATCGGTAACTCATCCAGGACCATCCTCCCCTTGGCGGGCAGCAGAAACTCGTCGGTGAAGATGCAGAAGTAACCAGTCTGCGCCAAGTCCTGCGGCAGCCAACGGTAGGGCACCCGGGAGGTGGCAAACCACAGGGCGTGTTGTGCAATGTCAACCACCTTGTCGGCGTACTCCACCCGGCTGCGCCCGCGAATCAGGCTGATTTTATAGAATGGCCGCCGGTCAAAGGCCATCGGCGGCTTGTTGTGGTAGCCGAGCATCAGGTCCGCCACGTTGAAGACGTTAAAATGGCCAACTTCCTGCTGGATGCCCGGCGGCAGCAACGTGCCGGACGCGGCGCCACCTACGGGAGCGAATGCGGTATAAAACTTTTCGAGCGGGAGGGATTTTATGACAGGTAGCTGTAGGAATCAAAGATAGGATGTTTTTTCGTACCCCTACCCGACGGCAGGACAGCTAAGTCAGTTGATCTACCACCACCAATGTAGGCTTTCGGGTCAGCAGGTGGATAATCGTCCAGGCAACCAGGTACGTACATCCGCAGATGGTGAAGAGGACATTGTAGCCGCCGGCCAGATTGCCAACGGCTTTATAGCCATCGAGTAACCCGCCGACCAGCATCGGAAACAGCATACCACCCACGGCCCCGGCCATGCCGGCAATTCCCGCGGCCGAACTGACCGCCTGCTTGGGAAACAAATCGGAAGCCAAGGTGAATACGTTGGTGGCCCACGCCTGGTGGACGGCCACTGCCAGGCTGATTAGTCCAACGGCGACCCAGACGTCGGTGGCAAACTGGGCCAGAATAATGGACAGTTCCAGCACCGCAAAGGCGAGCAGAACCGTTTTTCGGGCTTTCAGGGTGGGCCAGCCGTTTTTGATCAACCAGGACGACAAATATCCCCCGCCGATGCTGCCCGCCGTGGTGGCCGTATAAATGAGGATCAGTTCCAGGCTTGGTTTGGTGAGGTCCAGCTTGAAGGTAGTGGCAAAGTAGGAGGGGAGCCAGAACAGGAAAAACCAGTAAATCGGGTCAATCAGCCCTTTGCCGGCGATGAGCGCCCAGGTCTGCGGCAAAGTAAACAGTTTAAACCAGTTGATCGACGCCTTTGCCGCCGCTTCCGGCTCCTGACCGCCGGTGATGTAGGCGTGTTCCCCGGCCGTCAGCCGCTTCTGCTTAGCCGGGACCTCGTAATAGCGCAACCAGAACAGCAGCCAGACGAATCCCAACGCGCCGGTGATCCAGAAAACTTCCTGCCAACCGTATCGGCTCAGTATCGGGGGAACCAGCAGCAGCGCCGCTACCACGCCCAGACTGGTACCGGCATTGAAGAGGCCGGTGGCCAAGGCGCGCTCTTTTTGGGGAAACCATTCGGCCACCGTCTTGACGGCCGCCGGGTAGTTACCCGCTTCGCCCAGGCCCAGACCAACCCGGGCCACCCCGAAGCCAAACGCACTCCGGGCCAAGGCGTGAAGCATACCGGCTACGCTCCAGAAAAAAACGGTGACTGAGTAACCCAGTTTGGTCCCGACTTGATCAATGAACCACCCAAACAGCAACAGCCCAACGGCGTAAGCGGCCGTGAAGGCGATAACAATTCGGGCAAAATCGGTTTCGGTCCAGGTAAATTCAACTTCCAGAATCGGTTTTAACAAACCGATGATCTGGCGGTCGAGGTAGTTGATGGTCGTTGCCGTGAACAACAGGATGACCACCGTCCACCGGTAATTTCGGCTGGTTGAAATGGTCGCGGGCGGGTGGTTTTTGGACGGGAATACCATTTCGTTGGTTGGGGTTAATCAATGGTCTGATCAGATCGTCCGGGAGGGGATGGCTAACCGGCCAACCAGTTTCCGGAGAAAAGCTGCTGCGCACGCTTCGGATCGCAGGCAGTTGCCAGTCATTGGTGCTGGCTGGCAACACCGGGCCGGGAACGTACCTTGCCCACGCACGGGCAGGCACGAAAACGGAGCCGTGGGTAACCCAAAAAGCGCGGTGCAATGGCCAATGGGTCATCCGGTCCCGGTTGCTAAACGCGAATCAAGCGCCCAGGTCCTCGTCTACTTGGTGGGTTGGTCGGGGAGCGCGAACGCAACGTAGGAACCGCCCGGTTTGAGGCCGTACCGGGTGCCCCCGGCCGCGATGACCACGTACTGCCGGCCGTTGACCACGTAGGTGATGGGCGTGGCGAACCCCCCGGCCGGCAACGGGTGCTCCCCGGCGATTTTGCCCGTTTTTCGGTCGAAAGCGCGGAGTTTTTCGTCGTAGGTGGCCGCGATGAAGACCAACCCACCCGCCGTTACGAGGGGGCCGCCGTGGTTTTCGGTACCGGTCGGCGGAACCCCCCGTTTGGTTAATTCCGGGTACTCACCCAGCGGCACCCGCCAGACGTACTCACCCGTATTGAGGTCGATGGCGTTGAGGGTGCCCCAGGGCGGTTTCACGGCGGGATAATTGTCCGGGTCGCGAAACTGCGTGTTGCCGTTGTTGAGAAACGGGGGCACGTACGGA
>JACMKY010000311.1 GCA_014379925.1 Cytophagales bacterium
ATTTTCTCACCGGCGATGCGGGAAAAACCCTGGTCCACGATCACGTCGAAACGCTCTACCTGCTCTCCGAAGACCATCCGCCCGCGCACGCGGTGGTGGTCGAATGGTTGACCACGGTTCCGTTTTCTCCGAACACCTTCCGGCAGGTCCGTCACCTCTTCAAGGTGGCGGAATTCCGGGAGGACGCGCGGGTGTTCGGCGTGCTGGCCTACCGCTTCGAAAAAACGCCCGCAACGTTCCGTTACGCATCCTACGGCAGCTACGCCCTCGTGGACGGCAAGTGGCTGGAACATCCCCGGCGCGAACTCGCCAGGAAGGATTCCCGGCTGGCCTACTCCAACAAAACGCGCGCGTACCTGCGGGGCCGGACCTGGCGCACGTTGCGCACGCTGGGCGAAGACGGGCAAGCCGCTTACGCCGACCTGGCCACGGGCATCTTGCTGAACTTCTCGGACGAAAAAGACCGCACCGAACCCCGGCAAATCCGTTTTGAAACCTACGATTGGCAGACCCGAAGCACCCGCGTCCGGCTGACGAACTACGATTCGTACGCCCCGTACGGGATATTCAACCACCTGCTCTACGAAAACAGTCCCCGGTACGAATTCAAGCCCAACACCCGCGCCTGGCGCTGCCGTCCCGGTTACCAGCCGGGTGAGCCGGCACCCGACCAACGCGAAGAAGCCTTTCCCGAAGTCTGGGACCGCCATCCCGACCAATTGATAAAGTTGCTCGTTGAAAGCCGCGCCGAGCGGGTGCACGAATTCGCGGTGAAGGCCCTGCGGGCCAATTCGCGGTGGCCGGAGTTGGTCAACCTGCCCCTGCTGATGCGCCTGATCGGCCAGCCGTACGCGGCAACGGTACGGCTGGGGCTGACGCTGGCACCCCGCTTCTACGACCCCTCGCACCCGAACCTTCCGCTGGTGCGCGCCCTGGTACGGCACCCCCTCCGGGAGGCCCGCGACCTGGCGCGGCCGTGGGTAACGGCGGGTGCCGGGTACTTCCTGCAAGAAACGCTGTTGTTCACCGGCCTGATCCTCAACCCGTACGACGACGTGCGGGAATGGTCGCGCGCGTTGCTGGCGCAGCACCCGCTCACGGGAGAGCCGGCGCAGCTGCTCCTGGCCCGGATCGTGGCCGAAATGCTGGCCTTGAAAGCGGACGATCCGGACGTTGCCCGCGTGGTCGAAGAAGGGGCCCGAACGTTGCTGGATTATTTCGGCGAACCGTTGCGCAACGTCGGGCTGGCCGTCGTGCGGGATTTGCTGCGACACCCCGGGTCGGCGGTGCAGCAATTCGGTGCCGACCTCCTGTTGCGTCACCGGGTGGCGGCCCGGGACCTACCCGACGGCCTGATCGAATCCCTGATTCAATCGCCCACGCCGGGCGTCCGGCGGGCGGGCGTGCAGCTCTTTGGTCAATTGCCCCCGGCCGTCCTGCTGTCGAACGGGGAAGCGTTGCTGGCGTTTTGCGTGTCGCCGTTTGCGGAGGTACGCGGGGCGGTGCGTCCCATCATTGGCAGCTTGTCGGCGGACAACGCGGCTTTCGGCAAGCAACTCATCCGGCAACTGGTGCCCTTCGTGCAGCGCAAAGCGCCCTTCGAAGGACTCAAGGAAGCCATTTTCGGGTTGATTGAGTCGGAGTTGACCCCTTTCCTGTCCGAGATCGACCCCGACACCAGCCTCCAGCTGCTGCACTCCCGCCAGGCGCCCAACCAGAAATTGGGCAATCTGTTGCTGCGGGGCATCCGGGACGAAGACCTCCCGCTCCGGCAGGTGGTCAAGCTGGCCGGCCACGAAATGCTGGCCGTGCGGCAGCGGGCCTGGCAATTCTACGAAACCAACCTACCGCGCCTCCGGGCCGAGCCCGCCGAAGCCCTGCGGATCCTGGACGTGGATTGGGAAGACGCCCGCCGTTTCGCCTTTGGCTTCTTCCGGCAACATTTTGGCACCGACGACTGGACGCCCGCGCTGCTGGTGAGCGTTTGCGACAGCACCCGCGAAGACGGGCAGCAATTCGGCCGCGAATTGATTACCCGTTTTTTCCGGGAAGAAAACGGCCAGGACTACCTGCTGCAACTCAGCCAGCACCCGTCGCCCAGCCTTCAGTTGTTTGCTACCCATTACCTGGAACGATTCGCCGCCGATCAACCGGCGAATGCCGCCGCGCTGGAACCCTATTTTACGACGGTGCTTTCGCAGGTAAACCGCGCCGGGGTGGCCAAGTCCCGCGTCTTCGCTTTTCTGCGGAAGGAAGCCCTGAAGGACGAAGCCACGGCCCAACTGGTGGCCCGCCTGGTGGCGCGTCAGTCCGCCACGATGGCCGTCGGCGACAAAGCCGCCTGCCTGCGGATCATGCGCGACATCCGGCAGGCCTACCCGTTGCTTGACGGACCGCTCACGTTGAAGCCGACACGGGCCTACGCGAAGCGGGAAAGCACTTAAAAACGCACAAGTCGATTCTTATGCAGTTCAACTACAAATTCGGCGGGGCCACCGCCGTCGCCAGCGGGGCCAACGCGGTGGACATGGCGTTCGCGCCGGACCTCTACCGGCAACCGACCTATTTCCGCGGCACGCTCGCCAAAAACGTGGCCTTCCGCGAGGCCATTTCCGCGTTGCACCACGTGGTGGTTTCCGACCTGCGCTTCAAGCCCCAGGACAAAACCGCTTACCAGGAATGGGCGGCCCAGAACGAGTTGCGCTTGCTGGCGCAACTGACCGAACAACGGGGGCCGGTGAAAGCGCGCATGGACGCCTTGGAAGGCGAACTGGACGTCCTTCGGCAAGGCCGGGCCAAGGTGATGAAGCCCTTTTACGAGGCTCAGCGACGCTTTTTCGACTACGCGTACCAGAAGGAACGGGACCTCTGGTTCGTGCTGGACCCGGTCATCACCGTGCATCCCGACGAGGTTTTCTTCGAATGTTTCAGCCAGGACGAGTCCAGCTATGGGCGGCTGGGGTGCAGTTACGAGGTGTTCCAAAACATCGGCGACTTTGCCTGCGGAACCACTAACATCGACTATTCGGCGGCCCTCTACAACGAGTTCCAGAAAATCCGCGACTACAAGGAAACGCACTTTACCATTGACCCCAGCGGGTTCGAAGTGCAAACCACCCACGAAGACGCCTTTACCGAGGTGAAAATCGACCTGCCCGACAGTTGGGTGCGCGGTTTTTTGCAGGTGAGTTCGGCGATGACGCTGCCCACCAAATCCTTCGACCTGCACCCGATGGACGTCCACAACCTCTGCCACGTGCTGCGCCGCCGGAAAGAAACGGTCGGTCCGCGTTCGGTGCGGTTCCTGCTCCAACCCGGCGAACCGATCCGGATGGTGTTCGAGCCCTGGAACCTGACCGTTCCCTGCCCGCGTTCGATCTACACCGGCCGGGAAGCCGACGAAATCCGCCTCTGGGGCCGTCGCCGCCTGCTGGTTCTGGAGCGGCTGGTTCCGGTGGCGCGGAAGTTTACGGTCCACCTGCTGGGCAGCGGCTTGCCTTCGTTCTTCGTCGCCGACCTGGGCGACCTGACCTTTACGCTGGGGTTGTCGGGCTGGACGGCCAACGACTGGTCGCGGGCGGGAAATTTCGACCTGATGGCCCCGCGCACCACCGCGGATTCGCTCACCAAGGAACGCGTTTTTGAGGCGTTGCGCACCGATTGGCAAGCGTCTTCGGCTTCCCTGGCGCAGCGGCTGGGCCTGGACCGTTCGTTGGTGGAAGGGGCCTTGTCGGCCTACGCGCAGGCCGGGCGGGTGATGTACGACCTCCACAAAAAAGTGTACCGCGCGCGGGAACTCAGCCAGGAGCCACTGCCGACGGAAAAGCTGCGTTTCAATAATCCGCGCGAAGCAAAGGCCACGCAGTTGGTGGATGCCAAGGAAGTAACCGTGAAACCCGAATTCCTGCCGGAAGGAAACCTGAAACTGAGCGGCACGGTGCGGGAAGGCAAGCAGCAGTACGCGCCCGAACTGGTCATCGACCGCGACGAACGCATCGCCCAAGCGACCTGTACGTGTCATTTCTACCACCAGAACAAATTGTACAAGGGCCCGTGCGAACACATTCTGGCCTTGCGCATGGCCCACCAGCAGAAAAACTGGTTCGCCAAATTCATCCATTTGCAGTAACAACCTTACCTACCCCGGGAGAAGAAATCCCGACCCACCATTGGTTCTTTACCCAAATATGCACACATTTGAGCAAAGCAGTGACCTAGCCAAACAGACCTTGCCAACCGGGCGGTGCATCGCCGTCCTTGCTTACAGACTACCCTCGCCCCACGGGCCGGCTCTTGACTAAGCGGTAGGCGGTAGGTGAGCCTATTTCGGTGGGCATTCGTGAATGAAATGATGCCCACCTACCGCCTACCGCCTCGAGTTGAGCCATCCCATCCCGAGAATTGTACGAAGGTTTGGCGAAGTCACTGCTTTATTTGATTGCGAATGGCAAAGAATACTTGAAGTAAGAGCTAGGAGGTAAGATGCGATGGGTATTGTTTCATCCTACTTCCTACCTCATTCCGCAATCCGAAATTGCAAATCAGTTGGTCGGAATTTGTTATTCCGACCCTTCGAGCGGTGGATGGACCAGCGGGGTGGTCGGATTGCAAATCCTCCTATCGAAAAGTCGGGATTGCAAATCCCGATCAACGGACGGAGAGTGTCGTTTTCCATCCTAACTTCCTATCGCTTGCTTCCTACTTCTTACCTCCCCGTTCCGCAATCCGCCATCAACCAGGTCCGCAATCAATGAGTTCGGATTCCGAACCCCTCCGCCCCGCCACCCGTCAGGAATTGTACGACCGGCTTCGCCAGGCGGGCACCCGCGATGCGTTCCTGCTGGAGGAAATGAAGCGGCTGGGTTTCTGGCCGTCCAACCACGAAGTGCCGAATGTCTCCGAACAATTCATTCTCCGGGAGGCCGACCTGGCGCGCGAACTCCGGGCGCTGTACAGCGAACACCGGCGACTGGAGGACGAAGCGGCCATGCTGCGCGAACTCCGCAAGCAACGCCTGGCCGAGTCGCGCCAGCGGCGGGAAGTAACCAAACTCCGGCGCGAACGGGAGCGGAAAGACCGGGCCGACCAGAGGAAGAAAAGGCAGGAAAGCGAAATCGGCTACCTGGGCGAAGGCGTTTCGGGCGGGTTGAACCACCCGGAAGCGGACGAGGCGCGACTGGCCCGGTTCCACCTGCCCGTGCTGACCGATGCCCAATCCGTAGCCGGGTCGCTCGGCGTTTCGGTCGGGGAACTGCGTTTCCTGGCTTTCTCGCGGGCCGTTTCCCGAACCAACCACTACCAACGGTTTTACCTGCCCAAGAAGACGGGTGGCCGGCGGTTGATTTCCGCCCCGATGCCCCGCCTGAAAGCGGCCCAGTACTGGATTCTGGAAAACATCCTCCGGTTGGTGCCCGTGCACGATGCCGCGCACGGCTTCGTGGGCGGGCGCTCCATCGTGAGCAACGCCCGCCCGCACGTGGGTGCCCAAGTGGTGATCAACCTGGACCTGAAAGACTTTTTCCCCACCGTCACCTACCCGCGCGTCAGGGGCGTTTTCCGAAAACTGGGCTACTCCGAAGCCGCGGCCACCATCCTGGCCCTGCTCTGCACCGAACCCGACGTGGACCAAGCCGAACTGGATGGCGAAACCTGGTTCATCGCGGACGGGGAAAGGCACCTGCCGCAGGGTGCCCCCACCAGCCCGGCCCTCACCAACCTCCTCTGCACGCGCCTGGACCGTCGCCTCGCCGGTTTGGCGGCCAAACTGGGATTCGCCTACACCCGCTACGCCGACGACCTGACCTTCTCGGCTTCCGGCGAAAGAACCAAGAACGTGAACAAACTCCGAAGCCTGGTACACCTCATCGTGGAAGGCGAGGATTTTCGCGTGCACCCGGACAAAACCCGCGTGATGCGACCGGGAAGCCGCAAGGAAGTGACCGGCATCATCGTCAACGACAAGCCGGGCGTGGACCGGACGACGCTGCGCAAATTCCGCGCCCTGCTGCACCAGATCGAGCAGGAAGGGATTGCGGGCAAACGCTGGGGCCACACCGACGACGTGCTGGCCGCCATCCAGGGGTATGCCCGCTTCGTGGCCATGGTGGACGCGCAGAAAGGCCAAGTCCTGACGGCGCGGGTGAAAGCCATCATTGATCAGATCGAACCGGCCTTCGCAAAACGGCCCCGGAAAACGTACCCCCAAGGGGCGCGCCGGTGGATCAAAAAGATGGTGGTCGCCGAAACGCCAACTGCCAGCGGGGTTCCGGCAAATCCCTCCGCTCCTACCCCGAACCCGGAAAAACCGCAAGGCATCGTGTGGAAGCTGCTGGGGAAGCTGGGCGGCAAGAAGAAGTAGGGCGAACGTCTTGGGTGCGGCCCTCCGCTTCGCCCGTTTCACCCATGGTTGGTTAGACGCTGGTTTTCCGTGTGTAATCCACCGTACAAATGGCGAAGCGGAGAGCCATTTTTGCTCGAGTAGTTGGCTAACAATACCCTGTATTACTGCAACTTGCGATCCTACGTCGTTGCATCTCAACGACGCTACTTACGATTTACAACCCCATTCACCACCCGCTATGCCCACCGAAAAGACGTACCTGGAACTCTCCGAAGACGACGGGGCTTCCCACAAGTTCTACGAAGTAGCCACCGACGCGACCACCGTTACCATCCGCTACGGGCGCATCGGCACCGACGGCGCAGTGCAAACGCAACAGTTCGGCAGTGAAGACGAAGCCCGGAAATTTGCCGCCAAAAAGCTCAAGGAGAAAAGCAGCAAAGGCTACGCGGCGGCCGTGGCCGGGGTTCGCCAGAAACGCGCCCGGACGGTGACGCGCCGGATGGTCGAAGCGCCCGCTCCCAACCGAAACGCGGTTGCGCGGTCCGGCTCGCCCGCCACCACCCGCATACCCGCTCCTTCCGTTCCCAAAGCCCCGTTGGTGTGGAGCTTCCAATCGGGTTCCATCGCGTTCGGCATCTTCGTCGACGACCGCTTTTGCTGGGTGGGCAACGAGGCCGGCCGGGTTTTTAAACTGAACCACGCGGGAGAGGTGCTTTCGCAGTACCAACTGCCCGACGGCGTCAAGTGCGTGATCGCCGACAACGACTGGATCTACCTGGGCTGCGACGACGGCAACGTCTACGATTTGACGGGCAAAATTCCCCGCGTGGCCTATGCCATCAGCGAGGACGTGGACATTTACTGGCTCGACGTCAAGAACGGCCTGCTGGGCGTCTCGGACGACAAGGGCGTGGTCACCGTGATCAACTACAACGACGAAGAACAGTGGCGCAAGCAGGGCCGGGGCAACCGCGCCTGGATGGTCCGCTGCGACGAATCGGGCTGGGTGTTTACCGGCGACGGGGCGGGCGTGGCTTGTTACGACGGCGTAGATGGCACCCAAACCTGGCACCAGCCCACCGACAGCGGCGTCTTGTTCGGCTGGCAGGAACGCGAAACGGTGTACGCGGGTACCGCTTCGGGCAAAGTGTACGCCTTCAGCAAACAGGGCGATTTGCGGAAGATTTACCAGGCCGATGCCGCCGTCTACTCCTGCGCGACCGCCGAAAACGGCCAGTACGTGTTTGCGGGCGACAACGGCGGGTCGGTTTATTGCTTCCGCGAAAACGGCGAACGGCTGTGGAAGCTAGCCACGGGCTGCGGTTCGGCGTGTTCAATGCAATACCACCAAGGCAAGGTCTACGTGGTGACGACCCACGGCACGCTGGCCTGCCTCGACGCGGACCCAGGAGCGATCCTGAACGCTCAGTATGGTGTGCTGCCGGCGGCCAAATCCATCGCCGCCCCCGCCCCGGTGGCCGTGGTCGAAACCACCGTGCTGGAAACCGTCCGCCAACCTGCCGACACCCAGGCTGTGACGCTGCGGTGCGTGAAGGAGGGCGGCAAGCTGCGGATGAAAGTCGTCTCGGCAGGCTACCGCGACTGGTACGTGCAGTTCCCGAACAACTTGCGCCAGGAAGGGGCGGTTTACCTGGTGGATGAAATCCGGGAAGTCGCGCAGGGCGGATTCTACCGGGCCTACGGCAACATCTACGGACTGGAGTAGGATTGAAATAGATACAAATGAGGAAGAGTCGGGTTGATTTATCAATCTTTTAGGGATTGTCCTTCAAATCAAAAACTACTATGGCTTCATTCGAAGTAGATTTAAAAAAGGGAATAAATGGGATTGGTCTTGGAGAGAACATTGAAAGGTTTGTTTTCCTATTAGGAAAACCGGAAGAAGTAATTGATACTTATAAGCGGGAGGACGGAACAGAGTTCTACCAGTATTACACCCAAGGCATCTCGTTAAGAGTGTTAGTAGATTCGGTTGAAGCCATCTTCTATTATTTTCAACGAAAG
>JACMKY010000312.1 GCA_014379925.1 Cytophagales bacterium
GAGCAGGGACTGACCGACCAGATCCTGCAAGACCCGCAGCACCCCTACTCGCAGCTGCTGGTGAGTTCGCTGCTGTAGGGGGCGGGTGGACTTCCGGCCGAAACGCCCGCTATTCCGGCCGGTCATGCCGGGCAAAGCGGGGAACCTCGTTGGTCAATGGTTGACAAGGTCCCTCCTCCCGTCGGGCTGACAGAGGAGCAATGCTTTGCCCGTTGAATACCGGCTACTTCGCGGATCGCCGCCCGGTTGCAATGCAACCGAGCTACTGCCAATTGCCTGCTGCATACTGCCTACTTGATACCGGTACTATGGCCTACATTCTGGAAGTCAACCACTACGTGAAGCAGTTCCACCTGCACGCGCTGAACAACAAGCGGATCCAGGCGCTCAACGACGTGTCCTTCCGCATCCGTCCGGGGGAGATCGTGGGCCTGGTGGGCAAGTCGGGTTCGGGAAAATCCACCCTGATGAAGGGCGTGTACCGCACGTACCTGTCGACCAGCGGGGAAATCCGCTACGATTCGGCCCGCTACGGGACGGTGGACCTGGCTACGGCGTCGGATCACCAGATCATCGCCCTGCGGAAGGAAGAAATCACCTACTGTGCCCAGTTCCTGAGCGTGATTCCCCGGGTGCCGGCGGTCGATGTAGTGGCCGCCAGCCTGTTCAGCCGGGGCGTGGACAAGCCCGAGGCCCGGAGCCGAAGCCGGGATTACCTGCAACGGCTGGGTTTGCCGGAAGAACTCTGGGATGCCTATCCTTCCACCTTCAGCGGTGGCGAACAGCAGCGGATCAACGTCGCCCGCGCCATCATCGCGCGGCCCCGGTTGCTGCTCATCGACGAACCCACGGCCTCGCTCGACCAAAAGGCCAAGGACGTGGTCATCGCCATGATCCTGGACCTGAAAAACCAGGGAACGTCCGTGCTCTGCATCTCCCACGACGGCTACACGCTGGAAAGAATGACGGATCGCCTGATCGAGTTGCGGGCGGGAAAAATTGTTGAGTCCGTTACTGCCGAACTATGAATGCCATGCTGATCTACAATGCCCGGGTGGTTACCCCGGAGCGGGTACTGGAACGGGGCGCCGTGTACGTGGCCGACGGCGTGATCGGGGAAGTGACCGAAGGCTACCCCGGACGGTTGCCGGAAAACACCCCGGCAGGTCCGGCAAGGATTGACGCGCAGGGCAAATTGCTGTTGCCGGGTTTGATCGACCTGCACACCGACGCGATGGACGTCGAGATCGTTCCCCGGCGGGGAGCCGACTTCCCGATCGAAGTGGCTTTCCGGGAGTTGGAGCGCCGGATGAGCGGTTGCGGCATCACCACGGTTTTCCATTCCCTGCACCTGGGCTACCGGGCGGCCGAAATCATTTCCAACAGCAAGTACCGCCGCGAGGAAGTTTTCGAGGGCGTCTACCAGGCGGCCCGGAAGCGGACCCTGGTCCACAACCTGATCCACCTGCGCTTTGAACTGACCGGCACGTGGGACTATGACCTCGCTTGCGGCTTGATCGAACGAGGGTACGTTTCCCTGCTTTCGATCATGGACCACACGCCGGGCCAGGGTCAGTTCGGGATGGAAGCTTTCCTGGCCGCGTCGGTGCGGGGCGGCATGTCGCGGGAAGAAGCCCTGGAAAAGCTGGCGGAAAAACGGGCGCTGCCCCAGCTCACGCCCCCGCAACTGGCGACGATGATCGGTCTGGCCCGCGACCGGTCGGTGCCCGTGGCCTCCCACGACGACTACACGCCCGAAAAAGTCCGGCAAATGCACCGGGCGGGCGTCCGGGTGTGCGAATTTCCGATCACCCTGGAAGTCGCCCGGGAAGCGAAACGGTTGGGCATGAGTGTGGTCGGCGGGTCGTCCAACGTGCTGCGGGGGGGCTCTCTGTCGGGCAACCTCAACGTGCTGGACGGCATCCGGGCCGCGGCCATCGACAGCCTGTGTTCCGACTATTACCCACCCTCTTTGCTTCATTCGGTGATAAAAATCGCGCGGGAAGGGGTGTTGTCCATGCCCGAGGCCGTCAAGCTGGCCACGCTGCATCCCGCCCGGGCCGCGGGCATCGCCGACCGAACCGGCAGCATCGAACCCGGCAAGCACGCCGACCTGCTCCTGGTAGACGTGGTGGACGGACTTCCCCTGGTTACCCACACCATCGTCAACGGTCACCTCGCGGCGCAGGCCACTTTACAACCCCAACCCGAAAAGGCATGGATGTACTAGAAAACGCGCTCGTCCGGGAGTTCGACTACCCGGCCTACCAACAAAGACAGCACCTGGAAACCACCAAGAAACAGTTGGTGGAGCGGGCCAGAAAACTCCGGAAGGCCGACCATTTTGCCCTGGAAGGCGGGCAGTGGAAAAGCTTGCCGTACGTGGGCTACGCCGTGGTCTCGATGGTGGACAACAACCCGGGCAACGAATCCGTGGGCAACCGCCTGCGGGAAATGCAGTCCCGGCTGGCCAAAGGCTTCCGCCGTCCTTCCGCTTTTTTTCCGCTGCCGCCGGACAGTTTCCACCAGACGGTTGCCAACACGCTTTCCAACGAACGTTTCCGGCAGCACATCGCGGACAAGGGATTGGCGGCGGACTACCCGGCGCTCCTCGGCAAGGCCTTCGGGGAGTTCCCGGCGGCCATCCATTCCGGGCCAATCCGCCTGCGGCTCGGGGGCCTGAGCCTGTTTTCCAGTGCCGTCGGCGTGCTGGGCACGTTCGAGGAGGAAGGCGACTTTCAAAGGGTGCTGGATTTCCGGGAACACGTTTATTCGAACGCCGGGTTGAACGGGTTGGGCATCCAACGGACCCGTCCGTTCGTCGGCCACGTGACGTTGGCGTACCTGGAAGAAGAGTTGACCCGGCAGGAAAAGGCCGTGCTGATCAACACGTGCGTGGCCATCAACCACGAACTGAAAAACCAGGCCCTGCACTTCCTCCTTTCCCGGACCGAACTGCGCCGCTACCAGGACCTGGCCGGGTTTCACACGGAACCGGGTTACCCCAGTTACTCCTTCGTAAAAGCCTAATCCCCCGCCGTCGCCGCCAGGACGGCGGCGACCGAAGAGAAAAGAGGGGAATGTCGAACTGATGAACCGCAGCGGCGGACCGCAAGGAACGCCGAATGTCGAAGGACAGCATTTTTCTTTTACTTCGACGTTGGGCGTTCCTTGTTGGACCGGTTCGCCGGTGCGATTCGACATTCCCCTCCTTTTTTCTGCGTCGACATTCTTCCCTTCCTGCCTACTTCCAACAATCCACCTACCCCACCCATGCTGCACCGCATCGACCGGTTTCCGGCGGAAACCAGCCACCCGGACCAAAGTGTATTGAGTGAAGCGCCCACCATCCATCCCACCTGCCAGGTCCACCAGAGTCAGGTAGGCGGCTGGACCGCGCTGGGCCCCCACACTACCCTGTCCGAATCGGACTTCGGGGACTACAGCTACACGGCGGGTAACGTGTCCATCGCGTACGCCGAGATCGGAAAATTCTGCTCCATTGCCAACGGCGTCCGCATCAATCCCGGCAACCATCCGCAATGGCGGGTTACCCAACACCACGCCACCTACCGGAGAATCCGGTACGGGTTCGACGAGGTGGACGACCAGGAATTTTTCCAGTGGCGGCGCGATCACCGGTGCGTGATCGGCCACGACGTGTGGATTGGCCACGGGGCCGTGGTCATGCCCGGCGTCCGGATCGGCACGGGCGCCGTAGTGGGCAGCGGCGCGGTGGTCACCAAGGACGTGGGTCCCTACGAAGTGGCGGTGGGCGTGGCGGCCCGGGTAATCAAAAAGCGATTTCCCGACGAAACCATCGAAAAGCTGCTGGCCACCGCCTGGTGGGATTGGGACCGACCCACCCTCGTGGCGCGCTTCAAGGAACTCTTCGACGTGTCCTCGTTCGTGGAAAAATACGCCCCGGAGAAAGCCAGTGGGGCGGTCGCGGGGGGCCGATGAGTGGAGCGGTTCGCCTCCTGCGGGAACCCCGCGTTCCTTGGGTGGGGCCGACGAATGCCCGACGACCGGTGATAGACCGGAGAATTGCGTATTTTGCCCCCTCAACCGCTAACTCACTCATGAAAAATGTACTGGCTGAGGTGATTACCGTCGGCGACGAAATCCTCTACGGCCAAATCACCGATACCAACACCCAGTGGATCAGCGCGGAGCTTGACAAGATCGGCATCCGCACGGTGCGCAAGTCCTCGGTGGGCGACCAGGAAGAATCCATTACGCAGATCCTGCGGGAAGCCGAAACGCGGGCCGACGTGATTCTGATTACCGGCGGCCTGGGTCCCACCAAAGACGACATCACCAAAACCACGTTGGCCAAGTACTTCAACACCCGGCTGGTGATTCACGAGGAGGCGCTGGCGGAAGTGACGGCGTTTTTCCGGAGCCGGGGCCGTGAACTGACCGAACTGAACCGGCTCCAGGCAGCCCTGCCCGAAAACTGCACCTTCGTTTCCAACACCATGGGCACGGCCCCCGGCATGTGGTTTGAGCA
>JACMKY010000313.1 GCA_014379925.1 Cytophagales bacterium
CGTCGCGCCGGGCGTGAACGGGAAACGTGGGCGAGCCACCCACCACCAGCACGGGCGGCGGCTTGCCCAACGCAACAATTTCCCGCGCCAAGGCCGCCACCGGCTCGAAAGCCCGGTCGCACTTTTCTTTCCGGAGCGTAAAGTCCGAATCCCGGATGTGCCCGTCGTAGGCGTGCAACCCAACGGGAGAAAGGGCGGGCAAGCCTTCGCAAGCCAGGTACAAGTTCAGGGCTGTCCGGCCGGGAAGAATACCGGTCCGGTTCATGCCCACGTTCAGGTCGATGAACACGTTCAAAGTCAAGCCTTCCCGCTCGAAAATCCGGGAAACAGCCCCGGCGGCGGTCTCGTTATCCACCAGGCAGGAAAACCGGGTGGCGGGGTAGGTGCTGACCAGTTGCGCCAGGCGGCTGATCTTCGGGCCGATGGGTTGGTAGGCCAGCAGCACGTCGGGCGCACCCGCCCGGGCCAGCATTTCTGCCTCGGCAATGGTGGCGCACTTGAACTTGCGGATGCCTTCTTCCAGCAGCAGTCCGGCCACTTCGGCCATTTTGTGCGTTTTCACGTGCGGCCGCAGCGACTCCACCCGATCCACCATACTTTTCAGGAGCCGGATGTTTTCCTTCACCCGGTCGCGGTAGACAACCAGGGCGGGTGAGTCGATCACATCCACGCCATCAATTGAGTACCAGGCAGTTTGGTTATCCACGGCAACTTCCATCACTCGTGCAGTTCGAACAACGCTTCTATTTCCACGGCAATGTTGTTGGGCAGCGAGCCCATCCCGACCGCGCTCCGCACGCCGACGCCGTTTTCGGTTCCCCACACCTGGGCGAACAGCTCACTGCAACCGTTAATGACGAAGGGGTGCTGTTCAAAGTCGGGCGTGCAGTTAACCATGCCCAGCACCTTAATCACGCGCTTCACCCGGTTGATTGTACCGAGGTGGCTTTTCAGCGTGGCCAGGATCGCCAGGCCCACTTGCCGGGCGGCCAGCTTGCCTTCTTCGGCGGTCAGTTCCCCGCCCACCCGGCCTTTGATCAGGCTGCCATCCGGCAGCAGCGGTCCGTGACCGGAAACGTAGCAGTGGTTTCCGTCGGTCAGCAGGGGCTTGTACACCCCCACCGGCGCGGGAGCGGGGGGAAGTTCCAAACCCAGTTTTTCGAATTGTGTTTCGGGAGTCATCGTAGCCGCAAGGTACGAATGGCCGGCAAAAAACCTACTTCCGGATTGCGGTCAACGCGCCCGGCGGACGCCGCTATTCACACTTGCCGTTCCGGCCATCTTGCTTTCTCACCTGGTCGGCGGATTCCGTGAAGAGCAGGTTGGGATACTTATCGAATTCCGCCCATTCACCCTCCAGCAGGCATTGCAGTTCCGATTCTTTGTCTTCCCGCGTGATCCGCACTTTGCTAGCCAGTTTCAGTTGCTGGTTCCCGTCCCGCACGTACACAGTTCGGATGATCACCTCCGGTCCCTCCTCGCCCAAAGTTTGTTCTTCCCTCCGGACGGTAGCCAACTGGTTGTTCTCCCATCGACAGATCCCCGAAATGTAATCGCTACCCCCCATCCCCCCGACGTTGTGGTAACTCACCGTCTTATTTACGCTGTCGGCCGTGGGGGAAGCCAATTCGCTGAGCTGATTGTGCAGAACAAACTTCCGCTGCACGCGGTCGTACAGGTGAATGTCGTACCAGTAGCCTCCCGTGCCGGTCACCCTGAGTACCTTCAGGTCCTTGTAATGGTCAAAATTGTAGTCTTCGGCACCCAGGTACGTTTCCGGTCCCTGGCTGTAATGTTCATTGTTGTAGTCAAGGTCGGAACTCAGTGCAACCGACTGGATCAGTTCTTTTTCCGCTTCGTCCCGGTAGAGGTAGATTTTGCCGTCGGGCGGGTGAATCTTGAGGAACCAGGTCGGCAGGCCGTTGCGGATGGCAAGGCGGTGGCGCACAATGCCGTAGTCAGAATCGTGCAGTTCGTCCTTCGGCAAGGTGTCTTCGGGCGCTACCACCAGGGCGTCCGCGGATTGAACCAAAGACGTATCCACGGGCTGAACCGCGAGGGTATCCGCGGCGAGGGCCGTTGATTGCTCATTGACCGCACCCTTCTCCGCGTTGGTGCAGGAAAACAGCAGGGTTACGGACGCAAAAAAGAGAAATTGTTTCATGACCGGTTGGGCGTACGTTTATGACAGTGATTATCTATTCTGCTTTGCTTCAACGGATCCCTTCACCCGGGATAGTTGCCGTTGTGGCCGGCCCATTGGCGCGTTTCTCCCGGGCACGACCGAACCAGCGGCGGATCTCCGGGACGGGTCGGTACATTGCCTAGCGCAGGTCCGCGGGCGAAAGTGGCTAACGCACGCCCCGGTGCCGCTTCAATCCACCCGGTACGTTTAACTTCTTTGATATTGGGGTCGCCGGCGTAATCTACGGTTGTTGCTCAGGCAATACCCACCGGCTTCTCATCCGCTCCGAATGCCCATTGGTCATGAATTGGCGGGTTGAGTACCAATTTCGGTGGTCTCGAAGGGATTAGTGCCCCAACCTTACCTGATCACGGTGAAAGCCCCTTTCTCGTTTAGGTTCCGCACCATCCGTTTCCGGAAGGAACGCATTCAACAAAATACCGGTTTGTCCAAAAGCATCTTTTCCGGGTAAACGGCGACTTTCCGGCCCGGTGCTCGTCTGAAATCAAGGAAGAACCAATCGGTGGTCAAACCGCTTCGGCTGAAAAACCACCCGAATCCAAACCGGCGAATCCCGGTAATCGGCGGAATGGGTTTTCCGTTAAAAAGCAGTTAGCAGAATCACGACCGCCTCGTTCCGACATCCGCATTAGCCCATCCCAGCGAAGTTGTTTTAGGACTATCTTTGCCAGCGCTCCCGATTACCGAAATGAAGACGGTTGGGCTAAAATCCGCGGGTTCTCTCAACAGCACTTTATGCGATTTTTGTACACTGGTTCACTGCTGATGCTGATTACCCTGCTGGGAACGCAATCAGTCCAGGCTCAAAACACCTTCTCCGGCACTGTCTACGATGCCCAAACCCGGTTGCCGCTGCCGGGCGTTAACGTACTTCCCGCCGACAATGACCGGGCGGCCGTTACGGATGGGAAAGGACGTTTTATGCTGCCCAATGTTGCCCTGCCGAACACCCTGGGGTTTTCCTTCGTGGGCTACCAGCCGGGACAAATCCGCGTTGAATCCGCCGGTGAGCCCATCCGCGTGTACCTGGAACCGCTGGACGTACCGTTGACCGAGGTGGTGGTGACGGGTTACGAGAACAACCGCAAGCTGCTCGAAACGGCGGGTTCGGTGGCGTTGGTCGAGCCAAAAGACCTGGAACGGTTCAGCAACACCTCGCTCGTACCGGCCCTCAACACGGTGCCGGGCGTCCGGCTGGAAGAACGTTCGCCGGGCAGCTACCGCGTCTCCATCCGGGGCAGTACATTGCGCAGTCCGTTCGGCGTGCGCAACGTGAAAATCTACTGGAACGACATTCCCCTGACCGATCCCAGCGGCAACACTGCCCTCAACCTGATCGACTTCCGCACGGTGGGCAAAGTGGAAATCATCAAGGGGCCGGGCGGCAGTCTCTACGGGGCGGGCACGGGCGGGGTCATTCTGCTGCAAAGCCCCCGGGCAACCTTCGGCGAACAAAACGCGGAGGGAGCGGCCCTTTTCGGTTCGTTCGGCCTGCGGGGCTACAGTGGGTTGGTCCGGACGGGCGGCGAGCAGGAAAACACCGTGGTCACCTACGCCAAACAGCAGTCCGACGGTTACCGCGCCCACAGTGCACTGGACCGGGAGGTGGTGAACGTACGGGCGCAGTTTTACCCGGGTCCGAAGCGAACGGTGTCGTTCAATGGTTTCTACGCCGATCTTTTCTACCAGATTCCGGGCGGTCTCAACGCGGCGGAGTTTACCCGCAACCCGCGCTTGTCGCGCCCCCTGGCCATCGAACAGAACTCATCCATCCGGTTGAAGACGCTGAACCTGGGACTGGCGCAAACGTACCAGTTCAGCGAACACTTTTCCAACGTCACCTCGTTCTACGGCACGCTGAGTCAGTTTGAAAATCCCTTCATTACCGACTACAAGCGCAATACCGAACAGGGCCTGGGTGGGCGGACCAAACTGGTCTACGCCACGGAGTGGGGTTCCACGAAGGGAAGGTTTACCCTGGGCGGGGAATTCCAGACCAATTTCACGGCTTTCCGGAATTACGCCAACATCGGGGGCAGGCTGGATACCCTGCGCTTCGACGACGAGATCACGGCCTTTCAAGCGCTCCTGTTTGCCCAGGCGGAGGTGGATTTACCCCGCAACTATTTCCTCACCCTGGGTGGCAGCTACAACCGCCTCCGCTACGGCATCGCCCGCCTCTCGGACGCCTCCTTCAACCCGGACTACGCGCGGGAGCGGCGGTTCAATCCGGCACTCTCCCCCCGGATCGCCCTCCTGAAAAAAATCAACCCGGCCCTTTCGGTACACGGCAGCGTGAGCTTCGGCTTCTCACCCCCCACCATCGACGACGTACGCACTTCCGACGGGGGCGTCAACGTGGACCTGGAGGCGGAGAAGGGCGTGAGCTACGAAATCGGTTTGCGGGGAAGCGCGCTCAAAAACCGGCTGGACGTGGACGCTACCCTCTTTTCGTTGCAACTGAGCAACACCATCACCACCTACACCAACGCCCAGGGCGTGGCCCTGTTCCGCAACGCCGGCAATACCTCGCAACGGGGATTGGAAGTGAAAACTTCCGTCCGGTTGGTGGAAAACCCGGCGGGCATCGTCTCCCGCGTGGGCGGATTCGTCAGCTACACCTACAGCGACTTCCGCTTCGAGGGCTACGTCAACAACAACGCGGACCTGTCGGGAAACTGGCTCACCGGCACGCCCCGCCACACCGGTGCCGCCGGGCTGGACGTGGCAACGAAGCCGGGATTCTACACGAACATCACCCTGAATTACGTAGATCGGATTCCGTTGAACGACGCCAACACCGTCTACGCCGATTCCTACGCGCTGCTGGGCAGTCGGCTGGGCTACCGAAAAACGTTCGCCCACCTGACCGTAGCCATTTTCGGCGGAGTAGACAACGTCCTCGACCAGACCTACAGCCTGGGCAACGACCTCAACGCCTTCGGGGGCCGCTACTACCAGCCCGCACCGGGAATCAACTACTACAGTGGCGCCTCGCTGACGCTAAAACGGTGATCAGGACCGCTGGTTGCGCAGATTGAAGGGATTAAATGATTGATTATTTCAACCGTTTGGCTGTACCTGCACCTAGGACTGGTGTCTAACCAGCAATGGATTGTACTTAAACAAACGCATACGCTTAACATCAACGGATTTTGTTTCAAACCGATTTGTAGAACCTATTCATGAGCATGAGTGCTATGCCCGGCCAAATGGCTGCGATGGTCAGTCATTCAATCCCTTCAATCTGCGTAATCAGCGGTCCTGACTACGACGCGATCATCATCGGAGCGGGACAGGCGGGACTAGCAACGGGATATTACCTGCAACGCCAAGGCAAGCGCTTCCTGATTCTGGAGGGGGCGGCTACACTGGGCAGTTCCTGGCGGAGCCGCTACGACTCGCTGATCCTGTTCACACCTGCCCACTACAGCAGCCTGCCGGGCCTGCCGTTTCCGCTGTCTCCCAACACCTGCCCGACCAAGGACCAGGTGGCCGACTACTTTACCCGCTACGTGGATTTTCACCAACTTCCCGTGAAGCTCAACCACCGGGTGACGCGGCTCTCGAAAACGGCAAGCCAGTTGGCGAGCCCGTTGGCGAGCCCATTCGAAATTCAAGTCAGTGATGGGGCGGGCAACGCCTTTCTTTACCGGGCGCGCAACGTGATCGTGGCCACTGGTTCCTCCCAGAATCCGTACGTTCCGCACTACGACACCGGACCCGACGAATCGGTTTTTCAAGTGCACAGCAGCCGGTACACCCGCGCTTCCGCACTGCCCGACGGCAACGTGCTGGTGGTGGGCGCGGGCAATTCGGGGGCGTTGTTGTCGGTGGAATTGGCAACCACGCCTTCCCGTCGGACGTACCTTTCCACCAACGGTCCTTTGGTGTTCAAGCCGTTGCGCGTGCTCGGCAAAAGCATTTTCTGGTGGGGAACCAAAACCGGCTTGTTCAACCTGCCCACCCGTTCCCGGTTGGGCCGACGACTGCGGGCCGGGGGGGAAGGCGTGTACAGCGATGACCTCAAACGACTGGTTCGCGCGGGGAAAGTCCGGGTGGTGGCCGAAATCGAGCGTTTTTCCGGACGGGAAGTTTTCTTCCGGGATGGCACTGCCGAAACCTTCTCGTCCATCGTCTGGGCCACTGGCTACCGGAGCGATTACCGCTGGATGGACCTGGCCGGGGCGTTGGATTCCAACGGAGGACCAATCCACGAAGCGGGCGTCAGTCCGGTGGGGGGAGCCTACTTCGTGGGCTTGTCCTGGCAACGAACCGCTACTTCGGCCCTCATCCTGGGCGCGGTGCGGGATGCCCGGTTCATCGCCGGAAAGATGCGGGAACGGGAAGTTGCCCACCCCCGCGAGCCGGTCAGCACCGATTTGCCGTAACGTAGTCGGTTACCCCTCCCAGGGTTTCCAAATCCCGGGAGGGGTAACGCAGAAACTACTCTTGCCTTCTCTTGATGATTTGTAGGGATTTAAAGGTTTGCTGACCCGAAATCGCCCGCAGGAAATACTTGCCGTCCGGCAAGCCGGAGATGTCAACGTCTACGTTCGTGCTACCGGCCCCCAACGCAGCCTTCCGCTGGTAAACCTGTTTTCCTTGGAAGTCGTGGACGTACACCGTAGCCTCCGTGTCCGCCTCCCCTTTCAGTTCTACCGTGAATTTGCCGTTGCCCGGGTTAGGATACGCCAACAGTTTCTCCACCGACTCCCCTCCGGCGCCAGCATCCGAGCCGTCAACCACCGTGAAGGTGAGCGTCCGTGGTTTGCCGGGCTTGCCTTCTCCCAGGGCCTCCGCGTAGGGAGTAGCCGTCAGCATGTGGGTTCCCAGGGAGAAGTTCCAGTCGAAGTAATTGACGGGGTACTGGTCATCATCGCCGGCCAAGGCGTAGGGCAGGGTGCTTTCCGTCCGGTACGCCTGCCCGTCCAGGGTGAACACCACGCTCCCCACCGTGTCGGGGTAAGAATTGGCCCGAATGTTCAATTGTCGGCCCACGCTGAGCAGGTTGATGGTATCGCCGTCGGCAAGCGGTTGGAGGTCCGCCTCGGTGCTGGCGTCGACCAGGGTGAAATTGGCAATGGCCTGGTAGTCTTCCTGAATGGACAAATCATCCACCGCCCAGCCCCAGGCGGTTAGTCCACCATCAGCGTACAACCGGAAGCGGAAAAATACCGTATCGCCGGGCGCGAAACTTTTCAACAGATCCACGGAATGCGCCACGAACAGGCTGTCGTTGCCGGCAAGTCCCCGGTCGTAGGCACTTCGCCACCTGGCGTTATAGTCAGAATTGTACCCGGTTTCCAAAGGTCTCCAGTTCAGTCCGTCCTTGGTGCCTTCCACAATCACGTAGTCGTAGAAGTCGGGGCTGCCGAAGCGGGCGCCGGGTTCACCGGGCTCCGCAATCACCACGTCCCGGTACTTGAAAATGGCATCCCGATCGGCCACGATGATGGGCGTCTTGAGTTGGTGCAGGTAATCGTTGTTGTTCAAGTACGGATGCGGAGAATGAATGGCGCCGCTTCGGAAGCCCGGCACCAGTCGAACCGAAAAGCCGGTACCGAAGAAGTCGGTGGTGGGGGCGTCGAAGGCGTTCTTGTAGGAATACGCCGCCTTGGCCACGAAGAACTCGGTTGTTTTCGCCGTGGAAACGTACTCCTCGCCGTTCAGGTAGCATTTTAACTGCACGGTTACCGGGCCAGCCTCCAAATACGCGTACTGGGTGAGGGTATCGCGGACGGCCGTTTTTCCAAGACGTCCCAGGAACCGGTTGTTGGCGTAAAGCAGCGTGGAGTCGTAGGGACTGCGCAGGGAGGAATTGACCACCAGGTTGCCATTGGTGGCCACCCTCAGGTCGTTGATGTACGGCACGAACACCACTTCGCGGGCCAGTTCCGGAATGGTGACGGTCCAAATGCCCCGACCGTGCGTAGCCACCACCACTTGGTCATCCACTACCTTCAGTTCCCAGATGGAAACGGCCGGTAATCCGTTCTGGGCCAGTGCCCAGGTAGCCCCGCCGTCGGTGGACTCCACCAGACCGATCTCGGTGCCCGCCCAGAGGATGTTCGGGTTGTGCGGCATCACCAGCAGGCTGTAGATGGCCACGTCAGGAAAGCCCGTGCTGCTGTTGGGGTTCCTACCGAAGCCGGAGATGTCTTCCCAGGTTCGTCCCAGGTTGCGCGTGCGCAGGATTTTGGGGCTATTAGCGAAGGAGAACAGGGCAAAAGCGGTCGAATCTTCCGTGGGATGGGTAGCCAATCCCGTGGTGTTGCCGAGCGTAGCGCCCGGGTAGGAACCCGTGGCCGTGAAACTCCGTCCGCCGTTGGTGGAGACGTGGATTCGGCCGGTGGGGCTGAGGGCGTTGCCCGCCCACACAATCTGGTTGTTGGCCGAGGAAACCTTTACGTCGGCAAGTGAACCGTTGAAGGCCCAGGGGATGGGGGGAATGGGCGTCAGCTTCCAGTTTCCTCCGAAGTCGTCCGAAATCCACACGCCCGAGGCCCCGACGGTGTACAGCACATCCGGGTTGGATTGGCTGGCGGCAATCTGCGAGATGAAAGGACTGCGGGCGCCGGCGTCCGTATAACCACTGCCGGCCGATGACCAGGTAGTGCCCCCGTTTAGGGAACGGCGGAAGTTGTTGAACTGACTGGCACCGATGAGCCGGTTCGTATTGAAGTAATTCCAGGAGGTCTCGAACCCATCGCCGCCGATTTGGAAAAGGTAGCTGGAGGAAGCCGAAGCCTGCTGTAAGGAAGCCGACCGCCACGTTCCGTTGTCCTGGGTACCCCCGAAATACTCATCCGCTCCCCGCTTCTTGTCCACGCCGTAGAACTGCGTGGTGTTGTAACCGTTGCCGGCAAAAATCCAGTCGCCCTGGGCAAATCCCGGATCGGTGCCGGGCTTGGATACGTACACCCCGCCGTCGTTGGCGTTGAGGATCTTAAACGTCTTGGCGGCCGCGTCGACGGGCAGGCACACCAGGTTGTGGTGATCGGGATGAACGTACGCGTTCTTGCCGCCGTATTGGTTGTAGGAATCGGAGACGTTCTGGGTTACCCGCAATTTGGTTTTCAAAAAATCACTGTTGATCACCAGCTTGGATTCGGGCAGGTTGGCCGGGTCCCAGGCAGCGCCCGTTTTCAGAACGGGCCAGAGAAAATACAGGTAGTTGGCTACGTGACCCCCGTTTCGGGCGATGACGGGATTGGGGGTTTGGGCGTAGGGTATTGGACTGACGTACAGGTATTCCCGCCGCTCGACCGGCGCTCCGTTCGGCAGAATCCCTTCGGCCAGCAGGTTAAACGTACCGTCCTCCTGCTGATCACGGAACGAAACCATCAACTGACGGTTGTTGGTGATGTCCCACACTTCAAAGGGAACGTCCACGTAGTCCCGGTACTGATAAGAGAGGGTAGGGACGCCGGCTCCGATTCCGCCCACGGTGAAGCGGTGCGCTTTCTGGCCCTTTCCCGGGCCAAATCGGATCTCCACGCTGGCGTAGTCCGCGGCCCGGGCGTTGCCCACCACCAGTTTTCCTCCGAAGGCGGTGCCACCCAGGTTGATAAAATCCAGGAAAGGCAATGTATTGACCTCATCCACGCCGGTTACTACCCGTTGGGGGGTCTGGCCTTCTCCGTCGATAAGATTCATTTTCCAAAGCTGTACGCCCCCCAGGTATAAGGTGTTTTCGTCGAAGGGATGGACCGTTAGGGTGTTGTCGTACCAACCCTGGCCGCCCAACCAGTTGATGTTTGGCTTGGCATCCGCCTCCACCACCAATTGCCAACTGGCTCCGGCATCCTCCGACGAGTACAAGTCGGAGCCGCCCGAACCGCTGAGATTACCTTCCGTCCCCGCGTAGAGCTGCGAAGGATTGGTGGGTGCCACGGCTATCTCCACCCGTCCCGACGGATACATTCCCTGGTTGGACAACGTCCAGTTCTGACCGGCATCCGTGGATTTGTAGACGCCCACGCCGTTTACCGCCGCGTACTGCACGGTGAAATCACCGGGAGAGGACAACAACAATTGCTGGATGCGATTTCGCAAGGCCAGCACCACCGACCAGGAACTGCCGCCGTCTACCGATTTCAGAATCCAGGAGGTGAACGGGATGGCGGCGTTGTTGTTCAGAAATCCCGTGTTCGAGCAGGCCAATAGCACGTTGGCGTCGGTGGGATCGACAATGATGCGGTTGATGTTCTTGAACTCGATCTTGCCCGCCGTCGCGCTCAGTTGCTGCCAGGTCTCCCCGCCGTCGCCGGACTTGAAAATCCCGTCGCCATTGACGGCGTCAGCGTTGTAAAACCCTTCTCCCGTACCGGCGTAAATGACTTTCGAATCGGAAGGCGCCATGGCCAGCACGGTGGTGGCCAGGTTAGGCAGGTTCGGCGTTTTGTTGACCCAGTTCGCGCCGGCGTCCGTGGTCTTCCAAACGCCCCCACCCACCGATCCGGCAAACCAGATCCGCTGGGGGTTGTCGGGGTGCGTAAGCAGGCCCCGGGTGCGGCCCGGTACGTTGGCCGGTCCCCGCTCTGACCAGGACAGGTTGGCCGTCCGCGCCTTGCTTTTGCGGACGTTGCTCGCCCGCTGGGCCGCGTACAGTTCAGTCAGTTTGTAATTGGCTTCGTACTCCGGAACCTCCGTTCCCTCCTTGGTTCGGATCATCCGTTCGAACTTCGCGTACTCGTCCGGGGAATCGGATTTGGCGTAACCGTTTTTGCGGCGTTCCCGCTTGCGGGCCAGTTCCAGTTGCCGCATTTCGGTGGGCGTGAGTTCGGTTTTGTTTTCCAAGGGAACCGCTTTGCGTTCCTTCCGTTGGGCTTTCTCGGAGGACAACCCTTGGGCAGAGGGTACCTGGTCCGCTTGCGGCGCAACGTTTTCCTCCGCAGGCAAAACGCGCCCGGTGTGGTTCTTCAAAAGCACGCCCTCCCGCGTTGCGGAACGCTTACCTGAGTGGACTAATTGAGCAGACCCAATTGGCAGCTGAGGTTTAATCAGGAAGAAACCAATGAGGAGCAATAAGGCAACAGTCGAAAGTAAACCTGTCCTTCTCATAAATGAATAACTTGGTTTTAGGTGGATAAAATACTGTTTAGGATAATGTGGTGTGGCAAGCAGGAAGTGAAGCAAAAAGCGAATTGGTTTTTAGAAAGCAAGGGGTACTCGTTCAGAATTTACCGGAAGGAGGAGCCAGTTTCTGTCTGGTTACCAAGTCGTATAAGTAGTAGTTCTCCCGTTCGTTGGGTACGCCCTGGATGGTTCCGGGTATGGTACTGATCTTTAGCTGGGTATTCCCGAACCACCCGACTTCTCCGTTGACCAGACGATCCTCGAAGAGAAGGGCGTTGGTCTTCACGTCAACCACCAGAAAACGGACTTCATTGTTCATTGCCGGGACGAGTGGATGCTCCGTCTTTTTACAGAGTACCATCGTCTTGTCGTCATTCAGGGTATATTCAACACCGCTCCCTAGCCGCTCTTCCGCCACCCGCTGGTAATCAGCCGGTGTTTGGCTGGTCGGCATACCGGGTACGTTACCCGTTGGGGATGCCTGGGCTTGGGTTTTGGATGACTTGCATCCTCCTATAGCCACCAGCAAAAGCAGGGTAAGGGGAAATAAGAAATTCATGAGCACCAGAGAAAGACGGTTTTTGGGATGGACAGCCGTGTTGCCGTTACCGGAGCGGGTATTATTTGTAGGCAATAATGCGCGACAATATAGGAGAAACTGCCGCCACTACCTTGCGGTAGGGAATTAATTATTTTTTTCGGTGCGTTGGCCAGCAAAGGCCGAATTGATTAAATCATCATTTTACAGCAAACAATGAGCTGAGGGAGAGGTGAGTCTGATTCAAGATGCCGGGGAGGGCCGCCTGGCCAGCCAATCCTGGACGGCCAGGCCCGTGCCAAACGGCCAGGGTTTCAAATCCGCTGGGGCCACGCGCTTGTAGGCGTCGAGTTCCTCGTTCAATGCAATGTTCCCCTCCGCCACTACGTGGTAGGCCACGTACACTTGATTGAGCTTGAAAAAAGTGTAGACCCCGATCATTGCCGCAATCCGGCCCTTCAGGTTCAATTCCTCTTCTACTTCCCGCAACACGGCCTCCTCCGGGGTTTCGTTCGCTTCCAGGAAACCGGTGATCAGACCGAACCAATCGGGTGGCCAGGTTTTGTTGCGCGCCAGCACGACGGCTCCTTCGTGTTCGACCAACGCGGCCACCACTGGAACGGGGTTGTTGTAGTGGATGAAGTCGCCGGCAGGGCAGACCTGGTTGCTTCTTCCGTCTCGCTCTCCCCAAATCAGTTCTTTCCCGCACACGGGACAAAAAGTATACACCGGCATGGCCACGTAAATCGGATAGGCCGACAAGTTAGGGTATTTTCGGTTGCAGTTGTGGCGGCAAACGCCCATCTTGGACCCAAATCGCGCCCGGGCTTTTTTACCCACGGGCGGGTGTAGACGGCGTGCTCACCATGAACCATGAAGGTTATTCAAGGAATTGAAGAATTGCGAACCTACCTCGGCAAGGAGGTTGGCGTGTCGGATTGGCTGACCATCACCCAGGAACGCGTCGACGAATTCGCCCGGGCCACTGGCGACAACCAGTGGATTCATACCGATCCGGTACGGGCGAAGGCCGAATTGCCCTACGGCAACACCATCGCGCACGGCTTCCTCACGCTGGCGCTGGCGCCGCGCTTTTCTTACGACACGTACCGGATCGAAGGGCTAAAAATGACGCTCAACTACGGCCTTAACAAGGTGCGTTTCACCTCCCACGTCACCACCAACAGCCGCGTCCGGATGCGGGTTACGCTGCTGGCACTGGAAACAACGAAAGGCGGGTTCAAAACCACTACCCAGGTCACGTTCGAGGTGGAAGGCCAGCACAAGCCCGTTTGCGTAGCCGAGGCGTTGGCGGTATTGTACTTTTGAGCAGTCGTAAGGATTAAGTTACTAAACCGAGCCAACTCATCCGATGGCTCAACCCCGGGCCTTTTATCTCCTCACACCTCGCTTCTATCTTCTCACGATGTCTAGACCCATTCCTTTTTTTGTCCACTTCGCGTTGGTTGGGGTGCCAATGTTCCTCCTGGCTTTCCCGGGCAACGCGCAGGAAAAAAGCAAAACGGCCAGCCGGGCTGGCGTCCGCTACTTGAACCCGTCCTCCCTTTCCCGATCTCCCAATTACTCCCAGTTGGTGGAAGTGCGCAACGGACGGCTCGCGTACATCTCGGGTCAGGTGGCGCTGGATTCGCTGGGCAACTTAGTGGGTAAGAATGACTTCCGGGCGCAGACTGAGCAGGTATTCAAGAACCTCCGTTCGGCATTGGAGGCCGTGGGGACGGACTTCAGTGACGTAGTCAAGATCAATACCTACGTGGTAGGGACCGGACAGATTGCGGCCTTCACGGAGGTACGAAACGCTTATTTCAAGGAAGTACCCCACCGCCCTGCCAGCACTTGGGTGCAGGTGGCGGGCCTGTTTCGGCCCGACGTGTTGATTGAAATAGAAGCCATTGTTATTCTGCCCGAGTGAACCAATGGAAGAAAACAAAAAGGCTGCCTGGCAGGTGTGGGTAGATACCGGCGGCACCTTTACGGATTGCCTGGCGATCGATCCCAAGGGTCGCCTGCATCAGGCCAAAGTGTTAAGCAACAGTACGCTGCGTGGCAAAGTTCTGGCTCGCCACGGGGAAGACGGGCTGCGCATCCGGGCCAGTTGGAACGGGGGAAGCCCGGCGCTGTTTGCCGGTTATGACTTCCGCCTGCTCAACCAGGTTCACCCCTCCGTGCAAATCCGGCCAACCAACGCCGGGGGAAATTTCCTTCGTTTGTCGGCGCTGCCCGAAGGGTTGGCCTGGGAAAACGCGGACTTCGAAATCACGGCCCACGAAGAAGCGCCCATCCTGGCGGCGCGGCTGGTCACGAATACACCCCTGCGGGCGGATTTGCCCCCGCTGGCCATGCGGCTGGGTTCTACCAAGGGAACCAATGCCCTGCTCGAACACCAGGGCGCCCCCGTGGGACTGCTCATCACCGCGGGATTTGCTGACCTGCTGGCCATCGGCACCCAGCAACGTCCCGATCTGTTTGCCCTCCGCATCGAGAAACCGCCCGGGTTGTACCAGCAGGTGATTGAAGTAGACGAACGCCTGGATGCCCGGGGCCGGATACGGATGGCCATTACCGAAACAGAACTGGAACGGATTGCCCAACGAGTGAGACAGTCCGGATTAAAAACATGGGCCATTGCGCTGATGCACAGCTACTTGAATCCAGATCACGAGCATTTGCTGGCAGAGCGGCTTCGGCGCGAAGGCCTCACGCTGATTTCGTGTTCTTCGGCGTTGGCCCCGAGCATCAAAATTTTGCCGAGGGCCGAAACGGCCGTGGTGAATGCCTACCTGTCGGAAGTGATGGAGCGCTACCTGCGGGCCGTGGAAGCAAAACTGCCCATGGGTCCGCCACCAGGTCCGCCACTCCGGGAGTATCCACTCCGGGAGTTGCCACTCCGGGTAATGACCAGTGCCGGCGGGTTGGTGGACGCGCGGGTTTTCCGTCCCAAAGACAGCCTGCTGAGCGGTCCGGCGGGCGGGGTGGTGGGGGCAGCGGGCGTGGCCCGGCAGTCGGGCATCACCCACCTGCTGACGCTCGACATGGGCGGCACCAGCACCGACGTGGCCCGCTACGACGGCGAATTCGACTACCGGTTCGAGTCGCGGGTGGGCGATGCGCACCTGTTCGGCCCCAGCCTGGCCATCGAAACGGTGGCCGCGGGCGGCGGTTCAGTGTGCCGGGCGGACCACGCCAAGCTGTCGGTCGGACCCCAAAGTGCGGGGGCCAGTCCGGGACCGGCTTGTTACGGCGCGGGCGGGCCACTCACCATCACCGACGTGAACTTGCTCCTGGGTCGCCTGGACCCCGATTCCTTCGGCATTCCCCTCGACCGGGTGGCGGCCGAACGGGCTTTTTCCTCCCTTCGCAACGCTTTTTTGGCGGGAGTCGCGGACGCGACGGATGAACAACTCCTGGAAGGCTTCCTCGACATTGCCAACGAAAAGATGGCGGAGGCCATCCGCCGGACTTCGGTCAGCAAGGGCTACGATCCGGCGGCGTATACCCTGCTGGCCTTCGGAGGGGCGGGCGGACAGCACGCCGGCCGAATAGCCGCGCTCCTTCGCATCCGCCGCGTACTGATTCCCAACCAGGCGGGTTTGCTGAGTGCCTGGGGAATGGGACAGGCCCGGATCGAGCGTTTCGCCACGCGGCAGGTACTGCGGCCATTCTCCGAAATCAGAGGGCGGTTGGACGCGTTGATTGCCGACCTGTCGGCCGAGGCACGGGCGGCGTTGAACCAGGAAGGGTACCCGGCGGAGGCACTGGAAATCCGGCTGACCAGCCTGTTGATGCGCTTCCGGGGGCAGGACCACGCCCTGGAAATCAAGTACCAACGCGGTGCGGACGCGGAAGGACTTTTTCGCCAACAGTACGAATCGCTCTACGGACACTGGGTGGAAGGCGGGGTTCCGGAATTGGAATCAGTGAAAGTGATTGCCTCCACCCAAGCCCCGGTAATCCCGCCGCCGGATCCGAAGGGAGCGGGGTATTTTCCCCAACCCAAACACTTTCTCCGGAGTTACCTGGCCGGGCAGTGGCACCCGATGCCCGTCTTTCTTTGGGAAGAACTGCAACCCGGTGCGCACTTGAACGGCCCGGCCCTGGTCGTCAGTGGCCACAGCACCACGGTGGTGGAGCCGGGCTGGCAGTTCGATCTGGACGCCGCCAACAACGCGCTGCTTACCCCGGTTGGGCTGACGGAACCAGATGGCAAGTCCGAAACGCCGAGGGTTCGGGATTGCCAATCCCGAATAACCGAGACCCGAAACGCGGAGAAAGAACCCGGGGCGGTGCAGTTGGAATTGTTTACGAACCGGTTCCGGGCCGTTGCCGAGGAAATGGGGGCGTTGCTGCAGCGGACGGCTTTCTCGGTAAACGTGAAGGAACGACTCGACTTCTCCTGCGCCCTGCTGGATGCCGACGGCGAACTGGTGGCCAACGCCCCGCACATCCCCGTCCACCTGGGCAGCCTGGGCGTGTGCGTACGCGCGGTGAGGGACGCCCTCCCGATGGATCCGGGCGACGTGGTGATCACCAACCATCCTGGCTTCGGCGGCTCCCACCTGCCCGACGTCACCCTCATCCGTCCGGTGTACGCCGGTGAGGCATTGGTCGGGTACGTAGCCAACCGGGCTCACCACGCCGAGATCGGTGGCCGACGGCCCGGTTCCATGCCCCCCGATGCCACCCGTCTGGCCGAAGAAGGCGTCGTGCTCTCCCCGGCTTACCTGGTGCGGCGGGGAGTGGCGCAGTGGGATGCCATCCGGGCTTTGCTAACCGGAGGCCCGTACCCCAGCCGCGCACCCGCCGAAAACCTGGCCGATCTGAACGCGGCGCTGGCTTCCGTCCAGGCGGGGGCGACGGCGCTCGGGAAGTTGGTTGAGGCCCACGGCTTGGGGCAAGTCCGGCAGTACATGCGCGCGCTGAAGGACTACACCGCCGACTGCCTGCAACAACGCCTGGCCCGTTGGCCGGAAGGGACGTACACGGCCGAAGAACGGTTGGACGATGGCACCCGGCTGGTTGTACAGTTGCAGTGGAAAAACCCGCGCCTGCGGATTGACTTTTCCGGGTCGGGTTCACCGGCCGACCGGCATCCGGGCAACTTAAACGCCACGCCGGCCATCGTGCACAGCGCGGTGATGTACGTGCTCCGGCTCCTGACGCAGGCGGACGTGCCGTTGAACGAGGGAATGATGCGGGCCGTGGAAATCATCCTGCCGCGTTGCCTGCTGAATCCCGACTTTCCCGCCGATCCTTTTGAATGCCCGGCGGTGGTGGGGGGCAACACCGAAACGAGCCAGCGCCTGGTGGACACGCTCTTGAAAGCCCTGGGTTTGGTGGCGGGCAGCCAGGGTACGATGAACAACGTGCTGTTTGGCAACGACCGTTTTGGCTACTACGAAACCATCGGCGGCGGGGCCGGGGCGGGCAACGGCTTTCACGGAGCCTCCGCCGTTCATACGCACATGACCAACACCCGCATCACCGACCCCGAAATCCTGGAATTCCGCTACCCCGTGCGGCTGGAGCAGTTTGCGATCCGCCGGGGATCGGGCGGCGAAGGCACGTGGCGGGGGGGCGACGGCATTACCCGGGAAATTACGTTTCTGGAACCGGTTTCCCTCACCATCCTGGCCCAGCACCGCCAAACCGCCCCCTACGGACTGGCAGGCGGAGGTCCCGGTTCAACCGGCGAGCAACGCGTGGTGCGGGCCGACGGGACGCCCGAAAAGCTGGACGGAACCGCTGGAACTACCATGGAGAAAGGCGACCGCCTAGTGATTCACACGCCGGGCGGCGGCGGGTATGGGCATCCCTAAGTCGAACCGCTTGTTCAGTCAGCAACCGGTCCTTCTCCGAACGGTCGGGTAAGGCCGCCGCTGAACCGGGCGGAGAGGCGGGGTTTCCGATAATTTACGCATTGTTGTCGTTGGTTTTAGGACTGATTATCCGAGATTGCCTGGACAAACCCTCAAGTAAAACCAGAAAAACGATGGCTATGTACTACCTGCGGCGCGGGACCGGCAAGCCGCTCTTGCTCATCCACGGCATTGGCAGCAGCCACCGCTCCTGGAACCGCATCGTTGACGGGTTGGCGGCTGAGCGCGAAGTGGTTGCCCTGGATCTGCCGGGCTTCGGTGCCAGCCTACCCCTGCCGGGAGAAGTATCCATCCGCACGCTGGCCGATGCGGTGACCGGGTTCCTGCAGGAAAACGACCTGCTCGGCATCGATGCCGTCGGCA
>JACMKY010000314.1 GCA_014379925.1 Cytophagales bacterium
ACCGAGGCGGGGGCACTGCTGGCGCTCGGGTTCAGGATGCCGTAGGCCGAATTGGCGGAGTACGCTTTCACCGCCTGCGCCTGGCACACGGGCAACCAACCGACCAGGCACAGGATGCCCACCCCTAAGCGGTAGAAATGCGGAGGATTTGCTTTCATTTGCCAATTGATTTGATCGCACTGGTCTCGTTGGTAATGGATTTTGAAGCCGCACTCACCGCCCGGATTTCGGACTGCGACAGCGGCGGCTCGGCGGACCAACTCACCAGGTTCACCGGCCCGGTGGGCGGGGCACCCCCGTAGTTGCCCACTAAGTCCCGTGCGTTGGCCAGGCTGATGCCGTAGTATCCACCAAGGGAAGCTAGCCAGTAGCTTTTGTATAAATAGTCACCGGCGTAGTTCTTGTACCAGCGGTCTTCTTCGGCCAGATGTACTATGGGCCGGATGGCAAACTGCTTCCCCACGTCGTTCTGGTAAGTTCCGCCGCTCACGTCGAACACGTCAAAACCCTCCGCCGCGTCAAACGCCACGTCGTAGCTTTCCAGGATGCCAACTGCACTCGTTTTGACGGCATTCACCTCGTCGTTGGCGTTGGCCAGTTTGTCGGACAAGACATTGAACTTGCTGGTCTTGAAGAAATAGCGGTAAATCTCAATCTCCTCGAATGCTTTCTCGGTCAGCGAAGTCCCCGACAAGGAAGTTCGGCGCGTTTCGATGGTGCTCGTGTTGGCCAGGAATTCCGGCTGGCGGACGGCCGCCACGTCGCGGGCGTAGAGGTTTTGGGTCCGGAAGGCCGAAACTACCTGCGTAGCCAGCTGGTTGCCGGCCGCCTTGGGTTTTCGTTTCTGGACGAAACGCACCAGGGTAATGGCGTCATTGGGTAGCCGGGGCAAGCGGAAGTTCAGTTCTTTCCCGGCCAATCCCATGGCGACGGGCACCTCCTGTTCCTGGTTCCCGGATGGACCGAAAGAAGTAAATTTAGCCACCACCTCGTACACATTGTCCCCGAACAGGCAGGGAACGGGCTTTTGCAGCATCAGCTTGCCGTTGCGTTCTTCGTCCTGCAAAACAAAGCGTTGCCCGTTGAAGGGGTAGGAAGCCAGCAGGGTGTGCTGCTCGGCCAGGTTTTTCACGCAGTCGCCCGTTTTGAAGGTCGTTCGGTCGTCCGACTGCTGCACCACCTTGCCCCCCTTGCTGGGAAAAACGTAGTCGCGGTAGCGGTTGCCGTCAAATACCCATTCCTGCACCTTCACGTTGATGACCACCCGGTAATTGGTTTGCGGATTGAGGGCAACGGTCGTAAACAGACTGGCCAGGTAATTGTCGTGGGATACCACTACCTCACTGTTTTTCCCGATTCCGAATTCGACTACGCCGGTTTTGGTGTTGACCAGCTCGTACTGCGTGATGACGAGTTTGAACCGTTGCAGTCGGTCATTGCCGTCCCGGTCCTGCAACACAAAATCCAGGTCTTTGTCGACGGGAAAGTTGAAGGCCACCTGGGGATTGGCCATGATCGAAATACCCTCGCCCGTCGGATTGATCTGGCTGATGAGGGGGTCGCCGACGAAGGGGTTGGCTTCGGGAACGCATTTTTTCTCCTGGTTGAAGTTGACATTGAACCGCAAATTGCCCTTGACCAGCCCTCCGAGCACGTTGTATTCACCGCCGAACCAGCCTTCAAACCAGACCGGATTGGGCAAGCCGGCCCTGAGCAGGGCCGCGGCACCTACTTTCAGGATGGTGGCCCGTCCTTTAAAGAACCAGGCGTCCAGCTCGATGCCCGCTTCGCCGTACAGCCAGGCCCAGAGTTGCCCGTTGGCGTACCAGCCGTTGATCCCGGGTAGGTTGTTGGCGGTTCCGTCGCAACCGGTCTGAAACTGCTGCAACGTGAGGTCGAAGCCAATGCCCGCTCCGAGTCTGGCGTAAAAAATGAGGAAAGAGAAATCTTGCGGCCCTTGGTCGGTAAACTGCATATTGGCACCGAAAGCCAGTTTCAGCCCCCGCATTTGCCCCTCGGCGTAGAAGGGCCGGGAGCCCGCGTAGCCGGTTTGTCGGATTACTTCCGACGGTGGGAGTGGCATTTCGGGCAGCAACCCGGCCGAACCCGCCATGAAGTACGAATTGAAGGAAGCAAAGCCGTACATCGGAAAACTGTTCGGGTGGTCGGGTTCGCCTATTTTGATGAACCACTGTTTGCTCCCGCCATTCACGTGGAAGCTGAGCCAACTGCTGCCCTTCATCACGGCTTTTACGTCAACTTCCGTTCCGATGCTCGCTTCGAAAATGTTCTGGGCAAAGTCGTACCGGATAATCCCGTAGCCCTTGATGGCGGCATCTTTGGTTTTCATGAGCGCGGCCAGCTGGGCCGTCTTGACGTTGATCTCCACGGAACGGACGGCCATGTTGCGCACGTCGATCACGGTAATCAGTTTCCCTTCCGCCTGGAAGAGTTCCCCGTCGCTCATGCCCAGGATGATGGTGGCCGAAAAGCCCACGTTGCCCGCCGCCGGTTCGTAGAGGTCGGTGACGGTGAATTTTTCGTCGAAGAGTTCCTGGGCGGTCGGCAGGTTTTTCTGCTTCAAATTGTAGAACGCCCCGCCACCGAAACCAAAAGCACTCAACGGCACCGGGGGGGAAAGGGGAATACCGGGCGGCGGCAATTTCAGCCGGGCATCCACGTACCAGTACGAAAATTCTTTCCGGCCAAACATGGCATTGGCTTCCAGCTCCAACCCCGCCATCATTTCGGCCTTCAATCCCCCGCGTACCCCGTTGCCGTAAGTGGCATCCCCGTCGAAAAACTCCACGAAGCCTTTCACCTTCACCGGTCCCACGGGGCCATCGAGGCTGATTCGGCTCACCTTTACTTCCGGCTTGTCCCAACCCCAATCCGGCCGTCCCCCCGCAAAGCTGATTTTTCCCAACAAGTCGAAGGTGCAGGAGGCTTTGGGCAGGGTTGCCATACCCGCCAGATCCATATCCATCGTAAAACGTAAACCGGCCTGGTCGGTAGTCAGGATCATCTCGGGATCCTTGAGCGAAACCGGGAATCCCCCCACCGATTTCTGCGGACTGGCCAGTCCGGCTTTGAAAGTCTTCACCTTGAGGTAGGGCGCTTTGGTTTGCACCACCAACTCTTCGAATTCCATCGCTTTGAAGTTGACAACGGACAAGGGCCTCAGGTTGGCGTTGATGTCCATGGAGCCGTTCAACGTGGCTACCGCTTCGAGGGCCGTGCCCCCGCCGGCCGTTACCCGGATGTTGGACGTGTTGAGGATGTTGAGCCGGGCAATCCAAAGCGGGGCGACAATGTCATCCTTGGGCTTGATGACGAACTG
>JACMKY010000315.1 GCA_014379925.1 Cytophagales bacterium
TCAGATAGTCTACCACGCCGTGAAGTTTGGTGGAAATGAAACGCATGGTTGGATGGATTAGGATTGGCTGAGCTTGTTTAAACGGGTACTCGAAATGCTAAAAAAAGCCCGGCTTGATTGCTTTGCGAGGCACGGGTCAGGGAAGACAGGGTCATTTACGCAACGGGTCAGAATTGGTTGTGAAAAGACCGTGCGCAAATTCCGCATTTTTTCGGCGTTTCGTCCGGCGTTCGTATTGCCCGGCCCGTGGCCTTTTCCGCCCTGGAAAAGGCCCTTTTTCACACCCTTCTGTTTCCACATCCGTGTAAGACTACGTTTCAATGATGCACTCAGATCCAGTCCAACGCTTTAACCATCCACGCTCCATGGGAACCAGACTCAACAACAAAGTAGCCATTGTGACGGGTGGCGGCGCCGGCATTGGCGAAGCCATTTGCAAGAAATTCGCCCAGGAGGGCGCCCGGGTGGTCGTGTGCGGCCTGCCCGACGATCCGGTCGGCGAAGTGGCCCGCGAGATCCAGTCGAACGGAGGAGCCGCCGTTGCTTTCCGGGGCGATATCTCGCAGCCGGAAAATGCCAGGGCCTGCGTGGCGTTGGCCGTCGATACCTTCGGCAAATTGGACGTTCTCATCAACAACGCGGGCGTTTTTCCGGCGGTCGGCTTCATCGACGAATACCCGGCCGAGGCGCTGGACTACCTGTTGAAAAACAACGTCCAGAGCGTGTTCATGATGACCAAGTTTGCCATTCCCCACCTGCAAAAGTCCAAGGGTTGCCTCGTGAGCGCCGGCTCGGAAGCCGGTTTGGAAGGAGACGCGCAAAACGCACCCTACTCAGGCACCAAGGGGTTTGTACACGCGTTCACGCGCGCGGTGGCCGCCGAGCAGGCCCAACACGGCGTTCGGGCCAACGTGGTGTGTCCCGGGGGAATCGACACCGCCTGGACGCACCCCCAAACCAGTCCGATGACCACCGAGATGGCCAAACAAATCGTTTCAGCCACCCCGATGGGCCGGCGGGGCACGCCGGAAGAGATCGCTAACGTGTACTTGTTCCTGGCTTCCGACGAAGCCTCCTTCGTAACCGGCGCCCTGTACGTGGTCGACGGGGGATTGACCATTGGCAAAGGACCGAGCGGGAAGATGGCCGACCAGTCGATGAAGAAGGCACCGAAAGACACCCTGGACCTGCGGCATTCGCACGGAGGAGACACGGTGGCGAGGCCCTTTTCCCAGTCCGACGGTGGTGACGGTTCCGCCGCGTACCAGGAGCCGGACTACCGAAACGAGCGCGACAACACCCACGTGGTTCGCAACACCCTGTTGGGACTGTCGCTGATGGCCGTCGCCGCCAACGCGGTGCTTCGGTATTTCGGCAAACCATCCGTCCGGCGCGAGCCGGTAAACGCAGAGGGGGCTGGCCAGGAAGCGAGCCTCGAAGCAACGGTGGACGAAATAACCGCCGGGTACCTGGCACCGGACCAGGATGCTTTCTATTCCGGAACGGAAGGCACGTTCCCGGAAATCACGGACACCACCAGCCCGAATGCGACGGAATCTGACGCCGGAGTGGTTTCCGGCAAGGAAAAAAAAGACCACCGGAACACTTCCGCTTCAACCGGCCAACCCATCAGGGATGACCGAGGATTCACCGACGAGGCGGCTACCGGCAACAATGATTAAACAGTTCGTTGTTGGTTGATCGCCGTCGGGTGAAGCACGCCGATTGAGTAAAGTAGCCGGAATGCCAAGAACCCGCCGGGGGCCTCCGGGCGGGTTCCTGTTAAACGGATGCCCAGGCCGACGCTCGACCCGCGACCCATTTTCCGTAAACGGTTAACCAAAACGGGAGTTGATTCGGTATATCCGTTGACGGGGGCCTTTACCGGGTGGTGTTCACCCGGGCATTCTGGTATCCGTTGTGGAGCGTTTGGTCCATGAAGGAGCCGGCGATGGCGATGACCAAGGCAATGACCACCGCGGGCCAGAATCCCTTGACTTCGAAGCCACTCAGAAACTTGTCCACCAATTTGATGACCAGGGCCGTGACGAGCAGCCGAACCACGAAGGTCATCAGTCCCAGCGTTACCAGGTTGAGCGGCAGGCGCAACAGGAAACCGACGGTGGCGTTGAGTAAACCCACCAGAAGCGCGACGAGGATGGCCGTGCCAAAATTCTTGATGTCCACTTGGGGCATCACGTAGGCGATCCCAAAAATCAAGGCGGCATTGATGAGGAGGGAAATGATAAAATCCATCGGCGCGGGGGGTTAAGGATTAAATTCGCCTTTCCTACGCAAAGCAAGGGCAAAGGTTGACTTCTCCCGCAGAAGCGTTCCCAATCCGGGTCGCCTTCGGGTATCCGGCGTGAAAGCGGCGCAACTTTACTTTCCCGTTGCAAGTACAAACGCATGTTTCCTTATTCACCAAAACCACTCCTAACCCTTTAAATAAAATGGACAACGAAAAGAAGGAGCAAACTGACTACACCCTGTCTACTTTCCTGCTGGGGGCGACCCTGGGGTTTGCCGTCGGCATTCTGCTGGCACCCTACACGGGCGGGGATGCCCGGAGCAAGATCGCCGAGCGGGCAACGGACCTGTGGGATCAGTTCGGCGGCAGTTTTCAGGACGTGATCGACCTTGCCCGCTCCAAGGTGGACGATGCGGTAAACCAAGCCGGGAAATACACCAAATAATCGTTTGATTCAGCGCGGGTTATTCCTGGCTGGGCGCACCCCAATAAAAGCGGCTCCCGTGCAAACCACGCACGGGAGCCGCTTTTATTGGTTTAATCCATTGGTGTCCCAACCCCCATCGATTGTAAACGGGCTTGAATCCGGATAAGATATTCCGGTATTTATTCAAAAGAATCCTCTGACCGCACAATTTACGTACATTTAATGCCGTTTTTGCTATTTTTGAGGCACCGGTTGTTGTGCTGGTTCCAGGCGCCGGTTTTCCGTTTCTCTAAGCTTGAACAAACCATTGATTTCCCGTATGAGCCGATCCGTTTACCACTGGCTGACCCTGCTTGCTCTTCCCATACTGCTTACCACGGTGACCTCCGTCCGCGCCCAAGGCCTCGTGGACGGGTTTATGCGCGGGGCGGGCAAAACCACCGTGGCGCTTTCTTATTCGCACGAAAGCTACCGCACCTACTTCGTGGGCAACCGGCCCAGTACCAACACCGCCTTCGGCACGATCACCACCCGTAGCGTCAACCTGTTTGCCGCCGCCGGCCTCACCGATTACCTGGATGCGGTCGTGGCCTTGCCTTACGCATCGGCCACTCCCAGCGTGGGAAACCTGGCTTCCCAGAGTGGTCTGCAGGACGTTTCGCTTTACCTCAAGTTACGGCCCTACCAGGTAGAAGGGAAGTACGGAAAATTGACCACGATCCTGGCGGGCGGGATTTCCACTCCCCTGTCCGACTACATCGCTGACTTTCCGATTGCCATTGGCCACCAGTCCACGAACCTGGACGGGCGGGCCCTGGTACAGTACGCGAACTACGGGGTATTTGCCATGGTGCAGGGGGGCTACACCCGGCGCAGCAACGTAACCCTCGACCGGGGGTTCGACGTGCGGGTTCCCAACACGGCGGACCTGGTGGTGAAAGTGGGCTTCTCCGCCAAGCATTTCTACGCCGACGGGTGGCTCAACCGGCAGGTCGCCACCCAGGACGGCACGGACATTGGGCCGGGCGTATCTTTTCCCTCCAACGCCATCTCCTTCACCCGCGTGGGATATACCCTCTACGCACCCGTTCCGAAATTACCCGCACTGGGAGTCAGTTTCGGGATGGGTTTCACCCTCCACGGCGAAAACGTCGGCAAAGCCACCCGTTACTCCGGTGGACTGGTCTACAACCTGCCTTCGTGGAAGAAAGACGGGTAGTATTTACCCTTTTTAATACCTTCGCAGTGCAAAACCATTCGGTTGTTTTCTCCGCAACCGCTCTCCTTACCCTTCACACTAGTTTATGAACACCTTAGAAAACCCTCTGTCCAACCACCTCGGCAAATTCGCGTCAATCCTGGCCGTTTCGCTGGGCTTGTTGGTTTTGTCCGGCTGCGAGAAGAAACTCATCGAACCTGAGTACACACCCGACTACCCGGCACTCCGCCCGCCCGACAACGACGTTACGGGTGGCACCTGGAAGCAGGTCCTGCTCGGCAGCCCCGCCGAAATAACCGTACCCGAACCAGCCGCCACCAACTCCGCGGCTTATCAACAAGAGGTGCAGATCCTGAAAACGGCGGCGGCGGAGCGCACCGACGAACAGACGAAAGCCGTGGTGTACTGGTCCTCGGGAGGCGCCCTGCGCTGGAACGAGATTGCCCGCCAACTGGTAACCAAGTACAACGTGGCTCCTTCGGCCAACGCCGACGGCACCTTCCCCGCCTTCGACCCGACCAACCCCTTCGCCAATCCCCCCTACGCCGCCCGCGCGTACGCGTTGCTGAGCGTAGCCCAGTACGACGCCCTGGTGTCGGCCTGGCACTACAAATTCAAGTACGGACGGGTAGCACCCAAGCGGATTGACAATTCCCTGCCGACGCTCGTTCCCGACACTGATCTGCCCGCCTACCCTTCGGAAGACGCGGTGGTCGCGGCGGCCTCACTCGAGGTGCTGAAGTTCCTGTTTCCCAAGGAAGCCGATTACCTGACCCAACTGGCCGATCAGCACACCAATTCCCGCCGGTGGGCCGGCGCCAACGTGCCGAGCGACCTGGAGGCGGGCGCGCAGTTGGGCAAAGCCGTGGCCGCCAAGGTGGTGGCCTACGCCAGAACCGACAAGATGGGCAACGCCCGCGATCCCAACGGCACCTACGCGGACCCGCAGTACACGGCTCCCTCCTGGAAGAGCATGGAAATTCCGGCGCGGCTCCCGATGCTGCCGCTCTTCGGCGCGGTAACCACCTGGTTCAACCGGGCCTCCTACCAAACGGTGGTGCCGCCGCCGCCGCCCAAGGTTGGGACGCCGGAATTTGAGGCGGCACTCCGGGAGGTGAGGAAGATTGCCGACACCCGCACGCGCGAACAGTGGCGCATCGCTGACTTCTGGGCCGACGGCGCGGGCACCTACGCCCCTCCCGGCCATTGGAATAAGATTGCTGCCGACCTGATCCGCCGCGACAACTTCACTGAACTGCGCACCGCCCGCGCCCTGGCACTACTCAACCGGGCCGTTATGGATGCCGGTATCAATTGCTGGAGCACCAAATACCTCTATTACGTGCCCCGGCCCATCCAGCTGGACCCGGCCATCAAAACGTCGACGGGGACGCCCAACTTCCCATCCTATACCTCGGGACACGCTACCTTTTCGGGAGCCGCCGCGGTGGCGATGGGTTACATCTTTCCGGCCGAGGCCACGCGCCTGGACGCCATGGCCGAGGAGGCCGCTTTGTCGCGCTTGTACGGTGGCATCCACTACCGCTTCGACAACGATGCCGGGCTGGCGTGCGGCAAAGCCGTGGGCCGGGTAGCCGTGGACTGGGCGAAGGGCGACGGTGCTCCGCAATAGTGGAGGAAACGGATTGCACTGGCTGGTAAGCAACCGTAAGTAGCGTCGTTGATTGCAGCGATGCAAGTCGCAAGTCTGAACCGCCCCGTCGCGTTGGAGCACCCACGCGACGGGGCGGTTTGTTTCGATGGATGATGCGCCACCGACCCAACGAGGCCGTTTCAGCCGGCCCTTTTCACCGTTTACTCCGCTATGCCGCTGCCTCGCTGGCTTGTTTCCAACTCCTCGTCGTTGTTGTATGCGTTTCTGCTGGGCTTGCTGCCGCTTTTTTTCAGTTCCACGGTTACTTACTACGCCATTCGGTACGAACCCCACGTGCGGAACTTCGACACCCCGGCCTGGGTAGGCTTCTACGTTCTGAGCAGTCTTACCATGGCGTTTGCCCTCACGCCCACCACGTTCATCGCCCTGCTGAGCGGCTATTTTCTGGGTTGGTTATCCATTCTGCCGGTGAGTGTTTCGTACCTGGCCGCCTCCTGGATCGGTTACCGCGCCGCACAACGGTTGGACGGGGGCCGTTTTATGCGCAACCTTCCCCGGAAAGAGAGAGCCGAAAAACTGGTAAGCAACCTAAAGAACAATGAGTTCGGCCTCATTGTGATGGCGCGGCTTTCGCCGGTTTTACCTTTTGCCGTCACCAACGTGCTGCTTTCTTTGTCAGGGGCAAGTCTGCGGACTTTCCTCACGGCGGGTTTCATCGGCATGCTTCCCCGAACGATGCTGTCGATCTGGGTGGGCAGTCAGGCGCGGCAGA
>JACMKY010000316.1 GCA_014379925.1 Cytophagales bacterium
CTTTGGGTCCGCCTTATCTTTTTTAAGCGCACTGCTCACTGCCTACTTTTTCCTTTTCCCGCTAGCATATCCGCTGGTCAACGCATACATTTACGCCCTTTCAATTCCATTTAATCAACCCGATCCGTATGAAGATAACCGTAATTGGGGCGGGCAACGTGGGCGCAACCTGCGCCGATGTGCTGGCCTACAAAGAAACCGCTCAGGAAGTGGTGCTGCTGGATATCCGCGAAGGTTTTGCCGAAGGGAAAGCGCTGGATATCTGGCAGAAAGCCCCGATCGACCTCTACGATACCCGCACCGTCGGCGTCACCAACGACTACGCCCGCACCGCCAATTCGGACGTGGTGGTGATCACCTCGGGCCTGCCCCGCAAGCCCGGCATGAGCCGCGACGACCTCATCTCGACCAACGCGGGCATCGTGCGGTCGGTGACCGAAAACGCCGTCGCGCATTCGCCCAACGCCATCCTGATCGTGGTGTCGAACCCCCTGGACGTGATGACGTACTGCGCCCACCTGGCGTCCAAGCTGCCCCGCACGAAAGTGATGGGAATGGCCGGCATCCTGGATACGGCCCGTTACCGGGCCTTTCTGGCCGAAGAAATTAACTGTTCTCCTAAGGACATTCAGGCGGTGCTGATGGGCGGCCACGGCGATACGATGGTGCCCCTACCCCGCTACACCACCGTCGGCGGCATTCCGGTGACGGAACTGGTGGACAAGGAAAAGCTGAATGCCATCGTCAACCGCACCATCAACGGGGGGGGCGAACTGGTGAAACTGATGGGAACCTCGGCCTGGTACGCACCCGGTTCGGCGGCGGCCCAGATGGTGGAAGCCATCGTGCGGGACCAACGGCGCATTTTTCCGGTGTGCATGAAGCTGGAAGGCGAGTACGGCATCAGCGACTGCTACCTGGGGGTACCCGTGATCCTGGGCAAGAACGGCATTGAGAAGGTAATCGAATTGCAACTCAACGAAGCGGAAAAAGCCCTGCTGGAAGTGTCCCGGCAGAAGGTGAAGGAAGTGATGGCAGTGCTCGATAACATGCCCACTCCGGCGTGACGGGTCGGCAGCGGCGCCCGGAAGGGGGACGGGTAGTAACACCCTTCCGAACGCCGTTGCCGGTCGGTAGTTTGGAGTGGCTGGCTTCGCAATTCTTACAACCGATTGGCATTCGCCTTCCCGGCGGATAAGCCCCAATCCGGCTTCGTATCTCCCGCCTTTATTCGGTGCCCAAGTGGCTGCTTTTACCGCCGCCCGTCCAACTTAGTCACCTGACCGCGACTGGCCCCGCCACCCGCGTGATTTCAAAAACCACGAAAGAACCCAGTGAAGGGAATTCTTGAAAAAGAATTTACGACTCATTGCCAGTCGACTGGCAAGCAAAACGAATTAAATGTTACCAAAATGTTACTATCTGGGGTCTAATGTGAATTAAATGTTATCTTGATGTTAACATTTAAACTTCCAGGTTGATGAAAAAGATTCTCGAATTGGTTACAATCGCTTTGATTGCCGCGTTACCCTTCACCGGCTGCTTTGCCGACGACAAAGAAATGCTGGCCAAGCGGGTGAAAAAGCGCGGTCGACCGCTCACCGTGGCCGAACAAGTCAACCGCTACCTTTCCTATCCGGTTTTCTCTTCGAAGCAGAATCCGGAAGGCGTGGTGCGCCTTAGCTACCAGGTTGACGAACGCAACCGGTTGTGGGTGCTGGAGATCCGAAGCAGTGACCCCCGCCTGGAAGAATACGTGTTAACGCAGTTGAACGGCAAAACCGTAGCCGACCCCGGCAACGACCACGCACGGGTAAAATACTTGAAACTGGCGTTCAAACTCCACTGACCAACCCGGTTGTTTATGAATTCCGAAAGTCAACGCATCATTCATCTTTTGAAGAACACCTACGACGGAACGCCCTGGTACGGTCCGTCCGTAAAAGCCTTGTTATCCGGCGTTACTGCCGCGCAGGCCAAGGTCCGGCCCCTGGCCAACGGCCACACCATCGGCGAAATCGTCGGGCACGTGACCGCCTGGCGAGAGTTTACGTGGCACAAACTGCAAGGCCGCCACGGCGGACCGGAAGCGAATTTTGACATCCACACCCCGCAACAGGATTGGCCAACGGCGGAGAGGACTTCGCCGGCCGATTGGCAAGCCAGGTTAAGCCAGTTGGAAACCAGCCAGCAGCAGTTGATTCGATCGCTCGAAGCGCTATCCGACCACGAGTTGGCAATCACCGTACCCGGCCGGAAATACGCACTCTACGTTTTGCTGCACGGCATCATCCAGCACGACGCGTATCACGCGGGACAGATTGCGCTGCTGAAAAAAGCGTTGGGGGACCAAGACGAGGCGTGACGGCTGCTTTAACCGGGCAACTTCCGTTTGGACCGCCGATTTTGCCCGCGTCAACGGCCGGTTGCCCCGCATCACGACCCAGCCAACGCGTTGCGGACGCGCGGTTGATCCGGCTTCGGTCAATACGGCCGTCTTTACAAGGAATAGCCTCCCGAGGCTTCGAGGCGCTGGGCGTTGACCCAGCGGGCCGCATCGGAGCAGAGAAAAGCCACCACGCCGCCAATATCGTCGGGCTCGCCAATGCGACCCAGGGCCGTTTGCGCCGACATGTACTCCTCCAGCTGCGGATGCGCTTCGCGGGCGGCCGCCGTAAAGTCGGTCTTGACAATGCCCGGTGCTACCAAATTGGCGCGGATGCCCCGGCTGCCCAGTTCCTTGGCCAAGTACTTCGTGAAGATTTCCACCGCGCCTTTCATCGAGGCGTAGGCGGCGTAGCCGGGCGTGGTAAAACGAGTAAGGCCCGTGGAGAGGTTGACGATACCGCCCCCGTCGGCCAGCAGCGGCAGCAGGGTCTGGGTCAGGAAAAACACGCCTTTGAAATGCACGTTCAGCAAGCGATCGAAATCGGCTTCGGTGGTATCGGCAAACGGCGCGGCGGCGTCAATGCCCGCGTTATTCACCAGATAATCAAAGGTGGTGCGGCCCCAGGTGTGTTGCAATTGCTCCCCCACGGCTTGCGCAAAAGCCGCGAAAGAATTCACCTCGCCGGTGTCTACTGGCAGCGCCACGGCCTTGCGGCCCAGGGCTTCGATTTCGGCCACCACGGCGGCGGCATCGTCGGCGCGGCGGTGGTAGGTGAGGATAAGGTCGGTGCCGGCCGCGGCCAGGTGCCGGGCCATACTTTTGCCCAGGCCGCGGCTGCCGCCGGTAACGAGGGTGATCTTGTTGGTGCTCATCGGTTTTGATTGGTAAAATGATGGCCCAAAGATCCGGCTCCGGATGGCAAAATGGATGGTGACTGTTTCAGTTTAAATGGTGCGTATTTCCGCAGTTGCCACCCGACGCGAAGACCAGATTTGCTCGCGGTAGTGCTTGGGCGTACAGCCTTCAAAGCGTTTGAAAAACTTGGTGAAGTTCGAGGGGTCGTAGGTGAGGTTGGCGGCGATATCGGCCACGGGACGGTTGGTATCGCGCAGCAACTGCCGGGCCGCGTCCATAATGCGGGCCTCAAAAAAGGCGCAGGGCGGCTGGCCGGTCGTTAGCTTCAGGGTGTTGCTCAGGTGCGTGGGGTGAATGCACAACTGTCCGGCGAAATCCCGGATTTCGAACATTTCGGCGGCCCGCCCCGCCACAATGTCGGCGACGTGCTCGGCCACCAGCCGCAAAAATTCAGTCGTGATTTCGTGCTGGCGGGCGAGAATTTTCGTGGGGATGGATGTCATAGCTACGCGTATCAAGTGAGTAAAAACGAAATCTTCGAAGCCCACGGCCCCGGGCCCGCGCACCAATCCGCCGTCACTCCAGCGCTTCCCACAGAATTTCGACCGGGTGTCGGGCTCGGCGGCCCGTGCCATCCTTGATCTGGTGGCGGCAACTGGTACCCGGGGCGGCAATGATCACGTCAGCGGGCTGCTGGCGCACGGCGGGGAACAGCACCAACTCCCCTACCTTCATCGAAATTTCGTAGTGTTCCTTTTCGTAGCCGAACGAGCCCGCCATACCGCAGCAACCCGACGGGATGAGGTGGAGGGTGTAGTTCTCGGGCAACGACAGCATTTTCTTGGTGGGCACCAGCGAAGCCAGGGCCTTTTGCTGGCAGTGGCCGTGCAGCTTGATCAACCGCTTTTCTTTGGTAAACATTTCCTTCGTTAGCCTTCCCCGGTCAATTTCGCGGGCAATGAACTCGTCGAACTGCAATGCGTGGGTGGCCACCTGCCGGGCGTCGGCCAACTGATCCGGCTCGACCAGGTCGAGGTATTCGTCGCGGAAGGTGAGGATGGCCGAGGGTTCGATGCCCACCAGGGGCGTTTCGTCCGAAACCAACCCTTTCAACATGGCCACGTTGCGGACGGCAATCTTTTTCGCCTCGCGAAGCAAGCCTTTGGAAAGGTACGCCCGGCCGCTTTCCAGGTGTTCGGGAATGACCACTTCGTAGCCCAGCCGCTCCAGCAACCGCACCGCCTTGATGCCAACCTCGACGTCGTTGTAGTTGGTAAATTCGTCGCAGAAAAGATAGACCCGGGCAGGAAGACCGCCGCGGGAAGCGGGGGAGAAACCGCTTTCCGTTCTCTGGGCTCCGTTTTTTCCTTCCTTTCTTTCCCGTTTTTCAAACCAACTCCGGAGCGTCCGTTTGGCCAGCAACGGCACGGTCCGGTCCGGGTGGAAGCCGATGACGCGGTTGGCCAGTTGACGCAGGGCTTTGGTGCCGAAAACCGCATTGTAGGCCCACGGCACCAACGCGGCCAGCGAAGTCAGCCTGGTGAAGTTGGCGATCAGCCGGGTGCGGAGCGGCACGCCGTTGGCGTCGTAGTAGTGTTGCAGAAATTCCGCCTTCAGCTTTCCCACGTCCACGTTGGAGGGGCATTCGGACTTGCAGCCCTTGCAGGAGAGGCACAAATCCATCACTTCGTAGATCTCCCGGTGGTTGAAGCGGTTGGCCTGGTCGGAATTGGTCAGGAACTCGCGCAGGATGTTGGCGCGGGCGCGGGTCGTATCCTTCTCGTTGCGCGTGACCATGTAGCTGGGGCACATCGTGCCGCCCGACAGGTGCGTCTTGCGGCAGTCGCCCGAGCCGTTGCACTGTTCGGCGTGCTGCAGTACGTTCATCTTCCCGAAGCTAAACACGGTGGGAACCTCCGGCGTGGACTGACCGGGCGCGTAACGCAGCGAGGTGTGCATCGGGGGCGTGTTCACGATCTTTCCCGGATTGAAGATGTTCTCCGGGTCCCAGGTGCGTTTAATTTCCTCAAACAGGCGGTAATTCTTTTCCCCCACCATCCGCGGAATAAATTCCCCGCGCAGGCGTCCGTCGCCGTGTTCGCCGCTGAGCGAGCCGCCGTACGTTTTCACCAGCGTGGCAATCTCGTCGGCAATAACGCGGAAAAGGCGGTTTCCCTCGGCCGTTTTCAGGTTGATGATGGGCCGCAGGTGCAGTTCGCCCGAACCGGCGTGGGCGTAGTGCACGGAATACAAGCCGTGTTTTTTCAGGATATCGTTAAAATCGCGGATGTAGGCGGGCAGGTCGGCCACGGCCACCGCCGTATCCTCGATCACCGCCACGGGCTTGGCATCGCCGGGCATGTTGGAGAGCAGACCCAGACCCGCTTTCCGCAGGGTCCAGATTTTCTTGGCATCTTCGCCGAATAGCAAAGGAAAATGGTAGCCCAGGCCCGCCGCTTCCAGGTCAGCCCGCATTGCGGCGGCCAAGGCTTCGACTTCTTCCCGCGTGTCGCGGGCAAACTCCACGACCAGGATGGCCCCCGGATCACCCAGCACGAAGAAGCGGTTTTGCCGTTGTTCCCGGTTGTCCTTGGTGCATTCCAGTACGTAGTGGTCCATCAGTTCGCAGGCGCTGGGGTGATGGCGGAGCGCAATCAGGTTGGCCCGCAACGATTCGTCGATGGTGTGGAAATGGACGCACACCAACCCAACCTCCCGGGGCGGGACGGGTACCACGTTTAGCTTAATCTCGGTGAGAAAAGCCAGCGTGCCCTCCGAACCGGCCAAAAGCTGGCAGAAGTTGAAGTCTCCGCCCCCGGCGGTAAAGGGCGCGGCGGCCAGCAGCGCATCCACCGCGTAGCCGGTATTGCGGCGTTGGATGGTTGGCTTGGGAAACTCCCGGCGAATGTCCGACTGCACTTCCGGGTCGGCCAGCATCCGGCGGATGGATTGGTAGAGACGGGTTTCCAACCCCGGCCCCTCCCCTCGTGAAGGGGCTGAGTTGGGGCGGTCCGCCGCTGCGGAGGGGTCCGACTTCACCTCGAATTCCGCCCGGCTCACCGCCCGGAATTCCGCTTCGGAGCCGTCGCTGAGGAGGACGTTGACGGAAAGCAGGTGTTCGCGGGTGCTGCCGTAGACGATTGAGTTGGACCCGCAGGAATTGTTGCCCACCATGCCCCCGATCATGGCCCGGTTGGCCGTGGAGGTTTCCGGACCGAAAAACAGTCCGTACGGTTTCAAGGCCAGGTTCAGTTCGTCACGAACCACGCCCGGTTGCACGCGCACCCACTTCTCTTCCGGGTTGATCTCCAGGATCCGGGTGAAGGAGCGCGACACGTCCACCACGATGCCGTTGCCCACCACCTGACCGGCCAGGGACGTACCCGCCGTGCGCGGAATGAGCGAAGTTCGGTGCGCACGGGCAAAGGCAATCAACCGCTTGATGTCTTCGGAGTGGCGGGGAATGGCCACGGCCAGGGGCATTTCCTGGTAGGCCGACGCATCGGTGGCGTAGAGAATCCGCATCGTGCGGTCGTAGTGCAGCTCTCCTTCGAGTTGCGCGGCCAAAGCCGCCAGTTGGTCGTTGTTCATTCTAGTTGACAACCATCCGTACGCGGCGTTGTTTCGGATCGATTGTCCTGCTTTGCCCATTGCTTGCTAAGCACACAGCTGGAGACAATTGACATTTCTCGCCTGTTTTGCTCTTTTACAATACTTTACGCGATTTTATGGCTTACGACTGCTTACTCGTGCAGCACGCCTTCCATACCCAGCGGGGCGATGGGCATCAGGTTTTCCTCCGCAATGCTGCCGGGAACGAAGATGAACTTCTTGTCGTAGACCTGTTCGTTCCGGTAATAGCTCACCCAGTACTCGCTGTAAAGGTGAAACACGGCGGGATCGATCAATTCCACCAGGGCAAAACCAAGCGGCTCGATCCGGGCAAAGAAATGACGCAGTGTGGAAGTCTGTTGGCGGTCGGCGCCCGGCAGGGATTCGGGCTGAGTGCCGTAGCCTTTGGCGGTAACCAACACGTTGGTAAGCGGGGCATCGTTGCGGTTGATGAGAAAGACGCGCCATTCGTACGCGTCAGCCCCGTTCTTCTCGCGGGCCACCGCCACCTGCACGCCTTCGACGGGTAGGAAGGGAATGTCTTTTTTCATTGATTCTCCTTGGAGGTTTCCGCCGTTTCGGCGGAAAAACTTTCAAAGATACGCCCGCCGACGCAATTTTGCCAAGCCATCGGGACAACGGGCACGGGAAGAAAAAAACCGGCGGAGGACAATGAGCAGTAGGCAAAATAAGCAGTAGGCAAAAACGGAAGCAAGCCGGCCTACCTTTTTCCCTTGCCTACGGCCTACTTTTTCAGGATCATAAATTCGACGCGGCGGTTGCGCTGACGGGAGATTTCGTTGAGGTTGCTGGCAACGGGCTGGCTGCTACCGTAGGCTTTGAAGTGGACCCGACCCTCTTCCACCCCGTGTTCCACCAGGTAACGCTTCACTTCCCGCACCCGGTCTTCCGAAAGCTTCAGGTTTTTCGCCCAGTCGCCCTGGTTGTCGGTGTGGCCCTCCAACTGGATTTCGAGGTTGGGATTCCGCTTCATCATCTGCGCCATGCGATCGAGTTCGGGCGTGGAAGAAACCAGCAGATCGTGGCGACTCTGCTCGAAGGCGATGCTGGAGAGGGCCACCTTCTGACCGACTTCGAGCGGTGTGAGGTAAAGGTCCTTCCGAATTTCCTGGTAGCCGGTGTATTGGGTCAGGTCGAGGGTAGCATTGGCCGAAATAAACCCCGCGGCACTGGCCATCAGGTTGTATTCGTGCTTCAAGGGCAGCACGATCTGGTACTCGCCCGTCGTCGGGTTCGTGCTGGCCCGTCCCGAGGCTTTCATCCCCACGGTAGGCAACTTTCGGGCCGAATCTCCCGCGGCGGCCGTGGACGCGGGGGCCATGGGTTTGCCGGCGGAGGCTCGGCCCGCCGGTGGGGCATCCGGCAAGCTGTGGTAGATCAGGTCGGCACTCAGGGGTTGCTTGGTGGTGGCATTGTACACGTTGCCGCGCACCAGCACCACCGGCTCCGGCCGCACTTCGGGACCCAGGCGCACCCGGAAAATATCGCCTTCGCCCAGGCTGTTGCTGGCCGACACAAAATAGGCGTGTTCGCCCGAGGCCGGAATGGAGAAATAGGCGTCCCAATCGGGCGTGTTGAGTTTGGGACCCAGGTTCTGCGGTTCGCTCCAGTTGAGCCAGGTGTCGTCGAGTCGCTTGGTTACGAACATGTCGTTGTTGCCGTAGCCGCTGAACCCCGCCGTTGAGTAGTAGAGCGACACCCCGTCGGAAGCGATGAAGGGGGACGTTTCGTCTTCGGCCGAATTGGCGACGGCACCCATGTTGCGCGGCTCCGACCACGAACCCCCGTTCGGGGTGTTGTCGGGTTGCAGAAAGGATACGTACAAATCCTTGCGTCCGTAGGTATCCTTGCGCTGCACGGTCATGATGAGCACCATCCCGTTCTGGGCCAGCGTAAACTCGGAATATTCGCTGTCGTTGTAGTAGTTGGCAATCTTTACTTCCTTGGGAAATTCCCAGCCCTGGCCGGTTTTGCGCGTGATGGACAATCCCCGTTTCATCTTCCCGTTGGGCAGGTAGACGTTGTTGAGCAGCATCGTGTTGCCGTCGGGCGTGATGGAAAAAGAAGAATTCTGGTCGTCGTTGTTGATGGGTCCGCCCACGTTGACGGCGGGACGCCACTGGTTGTTGGCCTCCATCACCGAGTACCATACGTCCTGAGCGTCGGCGCGACCCACGTTGTCGGGGTGCGGAGAACGGGTGAAGTACAGCGTTTTGCCGTCCGGGGAGATAACGGGTGAAATCTCTTCCGCCTTGGTGTTGATGGACGAACCAAGGTTTTCCCGTTGCAAGTCCGTGGGTAGGGAGGCGCTGACGTTGATCTCGGCCTTGACGGGCGCGTCGGACGACGAAATGCCAATGGCGTCGAGGTGGTTCCAACCCTTGATGCGGGCCGTGTTCAGCACCAATTTCACCGCTTTTACCTTGTAAGCAGTAAGCGGCACGAACACGTTGAGCATCCGCCCCAGGGCCGCCACCGTGTCCGTCCTGGGGTTTTTGTACACTTCGTGGGCCTTGTCGCTTTCATCGAAGAGGATGATTTTTTCCACCGTTCCCTCGTTGAAGCTTTCGGCCACGGCAATCTGACGAACGGGCATGGGGGTGCGATAGCCCACTTTGATCCATTCTCCCAACGTGTCACCGCGGCTGGCCGGCGACCAGGCGCAGAAGCTGCTGCCAAACTGGGGCAGTTTGTTGGGGCGCCCCAGCACCTGCCCGGCCCGGAACTCCTTGGTGTATTTCGGGTCGTGGTACTCGGAGGAGAAATCGAGCACTTCGGAGGCCCATTGCACCCCCTGGGCGCGAACCGATCCGGCCGCCGACGTCAGCCAGAGCAGGAAGAAGAAACCGAGGAGGAAGCGAGGCTCTTTCATGACCATCCAAACGTGCGTTCGACCAACATCAACCCGAGACTTTTGATAAAGCTACGGACATTCTCCTTCAAAGTCAAATTATCTTCACTTGGCGGCGGCCTCTCCGGTGGCCGCCCCCGGAATTCCCTTCTTCCGAACCCCGGCCCCGCAACCGGGAGGACTGCTCAGCGGTTGACCGTGAAAGGCTGCCAGGGGTAGCGGGTACCCAGGATGTACGACTCGTTCAGCGGGTTGTAAACCAGTTCGTCGTAACTAATGGAAACAACGTCGTAGTTGCCCAGGTTATACAAACCAAGCTTGTTTTTTATGCCCAGAATCAGGAATCCGTTGTCGAGATCCTTCAGGTAATCGTACTTGGGAATGAACAGTTGTTTGCCCTGTTCATTGATGAGGCCCTGCTTGCCATTCTTGGTGATCAGGCAGCGTCCCGACGGCAGCACCCGCAGGGAATCGTACTGCGGGGCAATCACTTCCCGTCCGTTGCGGTCGGTAAATCCCCAGTGCTTCCCCTTGCGTACCATCGCCACCCCGTTCCGGAAGGGCCGTACTTCGTCGTACAAAGGTTGCACCCGGAGCTGCTCTTTCTTGTCGATGAAGCCCCACTTGCCCTGGATGCGGATGCCGGCCATTCCCTCGGCAAACGGGGTGATGCCTTCGTAGCGGTTGGCGATGCGAAGACGGCCTTCCTTGTCGATGAACCCGTACTTGTGGTTGATCTTTACCCCCGCGCGTTCCTCGTGCATTACCTGCAACTCCCGGAACTGGGCCCCGGGCCGGAGAATGAGTCGGCCCCGCGTGTTGATGAGTCCCTGCCGGTCGCCGACCCGGACGGTGATCATGCTATCAGCCCCGAAACCGGAAAGGTAATCGTACTGGATGGGGATGATCTCCTGGCCGTGCTGGTTGTACAAGCCATATTGCCCGTTGTACTTGGCCAGGATGAAGCCGTTGGCCATGAACCCCAGGCTGTCCACCGCCAGGCGCATCTCGCTCCGGTTGGTGTTGATGATGCCCGAGCGCCCGTTGGTAAAATACACGCAGAGGCTGTCGTTGATGATGCGGGTATCCCCGAAAATGGGCTCCACCAGCCAGTTGCCCCGCTCGTCAAGCACACCCCAGGCATCCTGGTTCTTGGCCCGCGCCTTGCCGAAACGGAAGTCGCCAATGAACTGGTAGGCAAACGGAATCCGTGGATTGCCCTGCGTATCCATCACGCCCCATTGGCCGCCCAGGCTCGCCACCAGCTTTCCGTCGGGCTGCACCCGCAGGGCTTCGTGCCGGAGGGGAACGAGTTGCTTGCCCGTCCGGTCGTACACCCCCCACTTGCCGCCGTTCTGGGTTTTGATGAGGGAGGTCAGGCTGTCGATCAGAATGTTGTCGTATTCGTTGGGCAGGATCGTCTTTCCGGTCTGGTCGATGACGCCGCACTTCCGGTTGGTCTGCACCACGGTCAGGTTGCCCGTGATGGGGGCGATGCGGTCGTACACGGGCGGGGTAATGATTGCGCCCTTCTCGTCCATCAGGCCCCGCCGGCCCTCGAGCTGGTAGCTGTACAACACCTCGTTGACGGCCCGGATGTCTTCGAATTCGTACGCGAACTTTTGGTTGTTTTGCTGGTCCACTACTTTCCACTGGGGCATGGGCAGCAGGTTATAGGTGGATTTTCCCGTGCGGAGGATTTCCTGGTAGACCATTGGTTTGACCAACCGGCCGCTCCGGTGCAGAATGCCCCAGCGGGAATCCCTTTTGACGGTGGCGTATTCCTCGTCGAAATCTTTGATGTCGGTGTAGGCCACCGGTTGGCTTTTCGGAGAACCCGACGACGTTCCCGACGCAGTTTTCCCGGTCGGCCGGGCCGGCCGGGAACTTCCCGGGGTGGCGGTCGGTCCACTCCCTCCCGCGGCGGGTTCGTCCGCATTGAAGCATTCTTCTCCCCCGGCCGTGAAGACCCGCCAGCGCCCCGGAACGGTTGGCTTATCCACTGTTTTCACCGCAAACAACCGGTAATTGTAGTCACGCACGGCCTGATACTGCATGGGCACCACCCATTCACCCTCGGCGTTCAGGACCCCGAAGCGGGCCTGCAAGGGGGCACCCGTTGCCTCGTTGGCCGGGCTCCGGGAAGCCGGACCCCGGTCGGCCGGACCCCGGGAAGCCGGCTCGCCGGGGTCGGATTCGGCCCCGCGCCCGGAGCGGGATTCCGGACCGGTTGGGGAGTCTGCCGGGGAGGATTTGCCCACGATGAACCGCGAATTACCGGTGTCGCCGGTGAAGAAGGGATAGACCGACGCAATGACTTCGCTTCCCTTGGGGGAAACCGTTCCGTACAGCACCGCGTAGTGTCCGTCCGTGTATTCGCGCCGGCTGACCACCGCCACTCCGTTCCTGAAGGCCCCTACTTCGTGGTAACTCCGCTTGGTGAGCACCTTGCCCTTCTCGTTAACCAGCGACCAGCCTTCGTTTTTCTTCACCCTGGCCAGTCCGTCAACGAAGGGCAAAGCCTGCTCGTACTGGGCGGCAATAACGAATTTTCCGGCGGCATCCGCGTAGCCGAAGAGGCCCGAGGAGGCCTGCAAGGGAGTAGGGGGTTGTTCGCCTGGGCGGTACTCCGCGGCGAACGCCGGAACCAGGGAACCGAAGAGAACGAAGAGGGCAACAATCGAACGATCAAGCATGGGGGTTGGTCTCTTTCTGAATCTCAACGCACAAATCTCCGGATTTTCCCCGACCCGCGCGTCGGTCACCGGATTTCCTGACAAAGTTCAATCAGCACGCCGTTGGTGGACTTGGGATGCAGGAAACAAACCAGCTTGTTATCGGCTCCGCGCTTGGGCGTTTCGTTGAGCAACACGAAGCCCTCGGCGCGGAGTCGTTGCATTTCGGTGCCGATGTCGGCTACCTCGTAGGCGATGTGGTGCATTCCTTCACCCTTCCGGCCCAGAAAACGGGCGACGGGGCTGTCGGGATGCGTGGCCTCCAGCAACTCGATCTTGGTTTCGCCGATCCGGAAGAAAGCGGTTCGCACGCCTTCCGAAACGACCGATTCGGTTTTGTACGGTTCCGCTCCCAGCAGCCGGGCGAAAACGGCGTTGGCCTCCGCCAGGTTGTGGACGGCAATGCCAATGTGTTCGACTTTCAGCATGGTTGACTTTTGACGTACCTTCGCGCGTGCGGACGGTAGAAGAAACTTTTTTTGGTCCGGAAAAGTTTTATGCACGGGTTTACTAAATGCCCGGTTAACTGTATGTAGCCGTAGCATTGCCGCGTAGCGCACGACTCGTAAACCCGTCAACCACGATTCACTCTTCCACGATATGATCAGCGTCACTGAAAAAGCAAAGGACCGAATTACGGAGTTGCGTAGCAAAGAAGGCTACGACAACAACTACCACATCCGCGTGGCGGTTGAAGGCGGCGGCTGCTCCGGCCTGATGTACAACCTGGATTTTGATTCCGCTTCCCGTCCCAACGACCAGGTGTTCGAAGACAAGGGCATCAAGATTATGGTGGACAAGAAAAGCCTGCTTTACCTGATCGGCACGGTACTCGATTTCTCCGACGGGTTGAATGGGAAAGGCTTTCAGTTCGTCAACCCCAACGCCACGCGCACCTGCGGTTGCGGCGAAAGTTTTGCGGTGTAAAGGGATAACACCCCGCCCGGTACCCCTTTTCGCGCCTGCGTACCAGCAAGCAACCCCCGGGACGAAACCCGGGGGTTGTTTCTTTACGGGTTAACGGTTTCGTTCTCCGCTTCCGGCTTCCGTACCCGTCTGAAAACGGAAACGCCGAACACCTCGCCGCCCCCGTTGCGGATAGGGTTGATCACGTATTCGATGGGGGTCGGCTGGCCGGCCACCTCATCCACCTTCCGGAGCGTAAACCGCTCCCCCGCGAAAGCCCGGTCGTAATACGACTTCCATTCCTGCCGGGTGGCTTCGTCCATCACCGAGAAAACGTCCGTGTTCACTTCGTACCGCTCCCCGGTCCTGGCGTACCGATTCCGGTAGTTGTCGTTGATGGTCGTGATCACGTAATTCCGGTCGATGGCGACGATGCCGTCTTCGGTGTTGTTGATCAATGCCAACAGGTTGGTTTCCTTCTCGGCAGTTTCTCGCTGTGAGCGGTGCATTTCTTCCTGGGTAGCCTGCAGCTCCTCCATGTTCTGCCGCATTTCTTCTTCCTGCGCCCGCATTTGTTCGGTCATTTCCTGTGCCTCCTGCAGAAGTTGGCGGGTCTGCTCGGCTCCGCGCGCGCCGGCAATGGTGGAGGCGATGCTTTCGGCAATTTTTTCCGTGAACTCGACCATGTGCCGTTCGAAGTCGTGGAAGGAAGCCAGTTCAATCACCCCGTGCACCTCGCCGCTCAGCTTCAACGGCACGATGAGCAGGTAGCGGGGCGTGGACCCGCCCAGCCCCGAAGTAATCCGGACGTACGACGGGGGCACCTCGCGCAGGTAGATGGTCTCGCCCTCCTGCCAGGTTTGTCCCACCAGGCCCTGCCCGGGCAGGACTTCTTTCTGCGCGTATTTCTTCCGGTCGTAGGCGTAGCAGGCCGTGAGTTCCATAAACGGCCGTTGCGGGTCCTGCCGGTTGACCACGAACACACCGCCCTGATTGGCCCTCAGGTACTTCACCAACTGAACGAGGAGGTGATCGGACAGTTGTTGCAGGTCCTGGTCGTTTTCGCGCAGGATTTCCCCGAACTTCGCCAGTCCCTCGTTGGTCCAGTAGCGGATTTTGTCCCCCTCCGACACTTGCTTCAAACCGTCGCGCATGTTGGCCAGCGACTGGCCCAATTCCCCGGCGTCGTTGAACACCCTGGTGTCACTGTCGAAGTTTCCTCCCCCCACGTGCTGGGCAAACTCCTTGATGCTGCGGAGGTTGTCAGTCAACTGGTTGACCGAATCCGTGATGATGCGCAGTTCGGCGTCGGTCTTCTCCAGCGCGGCCGGCAGCGCGCCGTCGGCCAGTTGCCGGATGTGCCCGTTGATTTTCCCGATGTTCTCCCCAACGCGCTTCAAAATCAACCGGACGATGACCGCAGTGGCCGCCAGTAAGCCCAACAGAAGGAGGAAAGCGGCTAGTTTCAACCCGGCAATCCGGTTTTCCACGTTGATCTCGAACTGATCGATGTCGCGCTGGTTGACGAAGACCAGGGAGCGGGCCAGGACTTTGATCTCCTGGTGAAGGGCGTTGAGTTCGCCCTGCGCAAAACCGGCCAGTTGCGGATTGTACGACCGGCGCACCGCGTCGCGTACCACGCCCGGCGAGGAAGCATCGATGCGGACGGTGGAATCGACGAATGCCTGGGCCGGACCGGCTTCGCTCAAGGCAATGGTCTGGGTGAGGCCCGAGGCCTGGTCCAGCGCCACGCGGAAAGCACCCACCCGGTCGAGTAGCTGGAAGGCCAGGCGTTTTTTTTCTCCCTCCGGCCAGGCGGCGGCGTTCCGGCGGATGGAATCGGAGAACGGCCGGACCGCTTGCTTCCACACTTCATCGGCCTGCTTCACCCATTCCCCATTGGCGTCGTTGGTACCCTGGCCGACGACGGCCACCGCGTGCTGCAGCCCGCCCGTCAGGGCGTAGGTGTGCGTCTTTACGGATTGGTGGGTTTCCAGCACTTGGTACCCCTCGCTTACCCCGGAAGCCGTTTGCCCCAGTACCACGGCCAACGCCACCGTGGTGGCGGCACCCAACGCGCTGAAGCTTTTGATGAGTTTACCCCGGATGGAGGAAGAGAAGGGGCGACCGGAGCCGGTATCTGCCCTGGTTTCCGGAACGGCGGAGGTAGTCGTGGGTGGATTCATGAAAGACCTGGAAACACCGTTCTGATCCGGTGGCAGTTGCTGGTTCCAAAAATAGGGTTTCTGCCCCCGTAAAACGATACACTTCCGGTGTAAACTGGCCGAAAATGGCAACCCTGTAAGGTAGGCCGGCAATTGCTACAGGATGTAGTGACTCAGGTCACGGTTCTTGACCAGGCTCCCCAGTTTTTCCTCCACCAGTTGCCGGGTGATCACGATTTTGGCGTTGGCCCCGATCACGTCGGGAATGTCGAACATAAACTCGTTGAGCAGGTGACTCATGACGGTTTGCAAGCGTCGGGCGCCGATGTTCTCCACTTGCGCATTGATCTCGAAGGCCATCTCGGCCATCTTCTCCAGCGCTTCGTCCTGGAAAGTCAATTCCACGCCCTCGGCCGCCAGCAGGGCCTCGTACTGCTTGGTGAGCGCGTTGCGCGGTTCTTTCAGAATGTGGTAGAAGTCTTCCTTGGTAAGGCTTTGCAACTCCACCCGGATGGGGAACCGGCCCTGCAACTCCGGAATCAGGTCGGAGGGCTTGGCCACGTGGAAAGCACCGGCGGCAATGAAGAGCACGTGGTCGGTATTGATGACGCCGTACTTGGTGTTGACGGTGCTGCCTTCCACGATGGGCAACAAATCGCGCTGCACCCCTTCGCGGCTCACGTCGGGTCCGCCGCCGCCCTTGCGCGCGTTGGCGATCTTGTCGATCTCGTCGATGAAGATGATGCCGGTATCTTCGGCCTTGCGAATGGCTTCCTCCTTCACTTCGTCCATGTCGATCAACTTGGCCGACTCTTCTTCCAGAAGAATTTTTTTGGCTTCACCGATGGTTACTTTCCGCTTCTTGGCCTTCTTGGGCATCATGCCGTTGATCATCTCCTGGATGTTCATCATTGCCATCTCGTCCATCGGGCCACCGATCATTCCGACGTTGGCGTTGCCGCCCTGCTGCACACTGATTTCCACCTTGCGGTTGTCGATCTCCCCGCTGCGGATTTTCTCCCGGAACAGCTCGCGGGTTTTCTCATTCAGCTCCTGGTCACTTCCCGGCGCGGCCTTGCCGTCGCTGTCGGGATAGTAGGTGGTCTCCGGTTTCTTAATGGGCGGAATCAGGGCGTCCAGGATTACGTCTTCCACGGCTTGCGCCGCTCTTTCGCGCACGGCTTCCTTGCGGGCGGCCCGCACCAGGTGCACCGACTGCTCCACCAGGTCGCGCACCATGCTTTCCACGTCGCGGCCCACGTAGCCCACTTCGGTGAATTTGGACGCTTCCACCTTGGTGAAGGGCGCGTCGGCAATCTTGGCGAGACGGCGGGCAATTTCGGTTTTTCCCACCCCCGTAGCACCGATCATCAGGATGTTGTTGGGTACGATCTCCCGCTGCATGTCCGGCGCACTGTTCATCCGTCGCCAACGGTTCCGCAGGGCAATGGCTACGTTGCGCTTGGCGTCGTCCTGCCCGATGATGTACTTGTCTAACTCCGCCACAATCTGCTTGGGAGTGAGGTAATCCAGTTTATTGGCCATGGTTGATTTTTTCTTTGAAACAGTCAGGATGTTCGTTGGTGAGAACTACGGATGAAAGTAAGTGAAAAGACACCCATCCCGTAGTGAGTTTCGCGGGTAGGCGGTCCACGCAGTCACGGTTGGGTCTTCTTGGTCCTTCAAAGCGGTCAGTATTTTTACTACAACGGCAAAACACAGTTACCGTCACTTTTAAGGAGCGTTTTTTTTCTTGATCACCCGTCCCAGGGCACACGCCAGCGTAAGGGCCGTTTGTCCGCCCGCCGCGTGGTAGTACATCCGGCTGAAGGCCAATTCAAACGCTTTGGCGCGCACCATCGCCCCGAAGGAAAAGCCCGCTCCGCCCGACCCGTTCGCCAACCGCAGTTCACGGTTAACCAGGTGGTTGTAGCCAAACCGGAGGTTCACGTTCTTGCTCAGGAGCAGTTCGCCGCCCACTACCAGGTGTCGTGCCACTTTATCCACGAAACCCACGCGCGGCTCAATTTCGTTGCCGTTCGCATCCAACGGGCCTTGCCGGTTCGGATCGAGGTAGGCAATGTCGAAGCGTTGGAGTTGCCGCGCGGTAACGGAAAACCGGACGGGCATGAACGCGGGTTTGAAGGAGGTGCCGACCTGGACGTCGAAGGGTAGTTCGGGTTGGTCGCCGGGGGTGTAGCTACGCAATCGGAAGCCCAGGTTTTTCACCGTCAGACCAACCTTCCAATCGTATTCCGGATGGGTGAAGACCCCGCCCACGTCAAACAGGGCCGCGTAGGCCGCGTAGGTTTCGATGGTGGAGCCAACCAATTTCGCGCTTCCTCCCAGCGTAAAGCTTCCCTGGGTACGGGCGTGGGCCACGGCAAGGGCGAACTCACCCGCCCGGAAGGTACCCAACGGGTTGCCGGCGTCGTCCGTCCGGGAAATCTCGCCGTAATTCACGTACTCCAAGGCCGCTCCCCACCGTCCCGTTCCCGCCCCGGCCGGCCGGCACCGGGCGTACGCCAGGGACGAGTGGGTAATGCCGGCGTAGTAAGGTACAAAGTTAAAGGCCAACTGGTTGTGCATACCCGAGTCGAGCAGGGCGGGGTTGCTCAGCAGCATGTTCGCGTCGCGGTCGGCGCTCGACACGTTGAGGCCACCCAGCCCCGCGGTCCGCGCGTGCGAAGGAATCCGCAGGAAAGCGAAGGAACTCTGACCGCCGATCTGGGCGTGGGCGGTCCAAGCCGCCAACCACAGGGTAAACAAACAGATGAGCCGACGGGCGAACGGGCGGATGGGCAAAAGATTGAACGGGCTAGTGGACCAAATCGAAAAACTGTTGTCAAACCAACGGGCAACTACGCTTCAGCGGGGCTGCCGACAACCGGGTGCCCGTCAACCGACTTTCCCGGCCTCTCCGAAAGCGACGTCTTCGCGGGCCGCCGGGTATGCTTCTTGCGTGGCCGGGGAGCCATTGCCGGAGTGGTCGGTTGGTTAGGGGGCTCCGTCTTGCGCGGTGCTGATTCGGGTGGCAGCAAATATACGGGAATTTTGCTTTTGCCTTCCGATGGTGAAATCAAGGATAATCCATCCGAACCGTTTTCCGAAGCCTGAAATCCCCTATCTTTGGCTACCTGAATCCGTGAAAGTAGCCGTATGCCCGAGTCCAACCCCCTTTCCGTCGCCGAAGATCCCCTCGCTACCCTGGAGCGCAAGAATGCCGAAGCCCTGCTGGGCGGCGGCCCGGCCCGTACCGCGGCCCAGCATCAGAAGGGCAAACTTACGGCCCGCGAACGACTTCATCTGCTGCTCGACGAAGGCTCCTTCGAAGAGATCGGCAAGTTCGTGATGCACCGCGCCAAGGACTTCGGGCTGGACAAGGAGTACTACCTCGGCGACGGCGTGGTAACGGGCTACGGCACCGTGGGCGGACGGCTGGTGTACGTGTACGCGCAGGACTTTACGGTGTTTGGCGGGGCCTTGTCGGAAACCCACGCCGAAAAGATCTGCCGGATCATGGACCTGGCGATGAGGAGCGGCGCGCCCGTGATCGGGCTCAACGATTCGGGCGGGGCGCGCATTCAGGAAGGAGTGGTGTCGCTGGCGGGCTACGCCGAGATTTTCTACCGCAACACGATGGCGTCGGGGGTTGTTCCGCAGATTTCGGCCGTGATGGGTCCCTGCGCGGGCGGGGCCGTCTATTCTCCCGCCATCACCGACTTCATCCTGATGGTGGAAAACACCTCGTACATGTTCGTGACCGGCCCCAGCGTCGTGAAAACCGTTACCCACGAAAGCGTTACCTCGGAA